>JAUMBJ010000078.1:0-13811 GCA_032115755.1 Saprospiraceae bacterium | reverse complement strand
TAATTTGGGGAAAGGGTCCTGAAGTATATCTTCTTCAAGATCATCTCTATACCATTCCTTTCTAACACCAGACGTATGATGATTGAGCAATGGCACTCTGGCATGTACCAATACCGGACGATGCTGTAGCCTTACTATATTTATTGCTTTTTTCAACAATTCAAAAGAGGCATGAAAATCTGAACCGTCCACGGTAAAAGCTTCGATTCCCTTAAATCCCTGAATATATTCAAAGGCATTCATTGCTCTGGTTTCTTTAGCTGTAGCGGATATATCCCATTCGTTATCTTGTACAACATAAAGGATTGGAAGCTGCTTTAATGCCGCCATCTGAAATGCTTCTGCAACCTCACCTTCCGTAATGGCTGCATCTCCTATGGAGCAAACAGCTATAGCTTCTTTATTATGGGGCATACCTGTGCGTTGGCGATATTTTAATCCAAGTGCCACACCTGTTGAAGGAATGGCCTGCATCCCAGTTGCTGATGATTGATGCGGAATTTTGGGTTTATCGTCGTCTTTTAAACTTGGATGGCAGTAATAGGTTCTTCCCCCAGAAAATGGATCATCTCGCTTGGCCATCACTTGGAGCATCATATCATAGGGCGTCATCCCTATGCTGAGCATGAGCGCGTCATCCCGATAATACGGAAAAACATAATCATCAGGATTAAGTTGAAGACCAAGTGCAATCTGTATAGCCTCATGGCCCCGGGATGTTGCATGCACGTATTTCGAAATCCACTTAAAATTCTCCTCATACAATTCAGTCATGGCCTTTGCTTTTGCCATAATATCAAAAGCTTTCTCCAAAATATCCGGATCTACACTATTCTTTTTAACCGCCA
This sequence comes from Saprospiraceae bacterium, assembly GCA_032115755.1. Taxonomy (GTDB): domain Bacteria; phylum Bacteroidota; class Bacteroidia; order Chitinophagales; family Saprospiraceae; genus OLB9. The sequence goes on along the minus strand of JAUMBJ010000078.1, from coordinate 12,963 downwards.
TTAATTTGTATGTTTATTTTAATACTGTACACACTGCGTGACATATTTGTTTTTGATAATTAAAATTTGTGGATTAGTAAAATCATCATAGGTATCTTTCAAATAGTGTTTATAAATACTTGATTAGAAATGCGCTATACATAGCGTTTTATGCTTACGTTAATATTTGTCTAATTATTATCGTAAATCCTTTCTAAGTATTTTACCAACATTAGTTTTAGGCAATTCGGTTCTAAACTCCACTTCTTTAGGAACTTTGTATCCTGTAAGATTTTCTTTACAAAAATCAAGAATTTCAGACTTTGTAAGTGATTTATCCCTTTTTACTACGAAAATTTTAGGTACTTCCCCTGATTTTTCATCAGATATGCCAATAGCAGCTACCTCCAGTACTTTAGGATGCATAGCAACAACATTTTCAATTTCATTTGGATAAACATTGAATCCAGATACCAGAATCATATCCTTTTTACGATCTACAATATACATATAGCCATCTTCATCCATATACCCTATATCTCCTGTACATAACCAACCATCTTCGATAATTGTATGTGCTGTTTCTCCAGGCATATTAAAATAACCCTTCATAACCTGCGGGCCTCTAACCTGTATTTCCCCAGGCTGTCCCATAGGCAGGGGGGCACCATGATCACTCATAATTCTAACTTCAGTTGACGCTACGGGTAAACCTATACTACCTTGCCGACCAGTACCATCAAGTGGATTAACACTTATGAGTGGTGATGATTCCGTCATGCCATAACCTTCAGACAATGGGCAACCTGTAACTTTTTGCCACCGGTCTGCAACCGCTTTTTGAATTGCCATTCCGCCACCGACTGTTATTTTAAGCGCTGTAAAATCACACTTTGAAAAATCCTTATGATTGAGCAAAGCATTAAATAGGGTATTCAAACCGGTCATCAGACTTATTTTGTGCGTCTTGAATTCTTTAATGACTGATGGCAAATCCCTGGGATTAGTAACAAGCACAGTATGAGCCCCATAACTCAGCATGGCGAGGCAATTAACTGTAAAAGCAAAAATATGATACATAGGCAATGGAGAAAGCGTAATTTCCTTGCCTTCCTGGAGTTCATTCACCATCCATGATTTTATCTGAAGCATATTTGCAACCATGTTCCGGTTGGTCAACATGGCACCTTTTGAAATACCTGTGGTCCCACCCGTATACTGATGAATAATGACAGCGTCCGGATTATTTTCAAAGGAGCTAATTGAAAATCGTTTTCCTTCGCGAAGCGCATGTTTAAAATCCACAGTATTGGAAAGATGATATGCCGGAACCATTTTTTTAATGCGTCTTACCACAAAATTAATTAGTTTTCCTTTCAGCCAAGGCTGCAATTCTCCAATACTGGTAACAATAACGGTTTGGATCTGGGTTTTGGAAATGATTTTTTCCAAATTTGCAGCAAAATTTTCGACAATAAGTATTCCTTTTACTTCACTGTCACAAAACTGATATTCCATTTCACGAGGGGTATACAAGGGATTTGTATTGACGATGATCAGGCCTGCTTTGAGTGCCCCAAAAACTGCAACAGGATATTGCAGGAGGTTCGGCATCATGATGGCAAATTTGTCTCCGGGCTTTAATCCTCTTGAATGAAGGTATGCCCCAAAGCTGGAAGACATTTCGTCAATTTGACGATAAGTGAGTTTTTTACCCATGCACTCAAAAGCATTAAGAGCGGCATATTTTTTAAAAACTTCCTCAAAAAAATCATTTAGGGTTGGATATGTATTAGGGTCAATGTTTGATGGTATCCCTGGCGGATAATTTTTTAGCCAAGGTCGGTCTTCCATTCTGTATTGCATAATCTGATGTTTTGATTTTTAATAATACGCAGAGTTATTTTTCAAAAACTTCAATATTTCTGACTTCTGTAACCAGATCTGTAAATTTACCTTTAAACCTGGTAGCCTGCACTTTGTGGTTATCAATCCAATGATAATTACCTCCACGGGGCTTTCCTAGTAATAACCCGTGATATTTAAATCCAAATCTATACAACCATTCCTCTGTAATAGCGCGATGTTCCTCCGTACGTGAAGAAAAAAAAGTTATAATATGTCCTTCGTCATACCACTTGTTGCATGTCTCCAATGCATCAGGATATGGCATGCAATTTTTCATTCGATGAGGTTCTTCATTTGGAACATCCTCAGTAATGGTACCATCGATGTCAATTAAAAAATTTTTTACGCCCTCCTGCAGGACGGGGCTTAATTTTTCACCTTGCTCATTAGTAGATTCGTGAAGATGCATAGGTCTCTAATTATTAAAATTAATAAGATTTTGCGGGTTTACTGACCTACCGCCATACCATAGTTCAAAATGAAGATGTGGGCCAGAAGTTAATTCTCCGGAATTGCCGATAATAGCGATCACTTCCCCTGTTTTTACGATATCCCCAGCCTTCACAAACATAACTGATAAATGTTTATATGAAGATACGATGCTTTTATCATGTTGAATTATAAGTGTATTTCCGGATTTTACTGACCAATCGGCACTGATTACTACGCCATCCATTATAGATTTCACAGGTGAATTTTTGGGCGCGACGATATCGATGCCATAATGGCCAACGTCAGGTTTATAGGTGGCGGAGATAGTACCTCGAACCGGTGTAATAAATCGAAGGTAGTTTAATCCCTTAGCACGTTTTGTATCTTCTATATCACTGTCTGTAAGCCTTTGCTTCGCATTAGCCGATTTATCATTTTTATCCTTTGCAGAGCCCTCACTTAATAAATCTCCTCCAGAAAGTAAATTTTTCAATCCTTGCGTATATGTTTCACTGGCTACCAATTCTTGTTCCAGTTCTTCAACCTTACGGGAAAGTTCAATAAATTTTCGATTATCTGAAATATCTCCGTATCCTGGAATAAGCCGCTTTACTGGTGTAAATACAATAAAAGAAATCACCAACAATGAAAGCAGCATGGCAATCACGCTAATAAATATGTAGAAATTGAGCAAACTTACATTGTATGAACCTATTTCTTCGAGATTTTCATCGTCTAGAATGGAAATTCTGTAAGTATCTTTCAATCGCTCCCAAATTTTCCTCTTGGTGCCGGCATTTTCTGCCATGTATTGTTTATTTTAGATAAGATACAATAAAATTACACAAAAATAGTTATATATTGATTTACCATTTATCAAAAGATACCTTAATTTAAAAAATAAAGATTATATCTTTGCAGCTTCATTAGATATTAAATAAAATTATAATATATCTTGAAATTTAATCTAAAAATACTTGTTGTTTCCCTGCTGATGGTCATCATTATGCTTTCTTGTGTAACCAAAAGAAAGCGCAGTGAAACATCGAAATTCGGAAAATTCTATCACAACACTACCTCATACTACAATGGATACTGGAATGCCACAGAGATCCTCAGAGAAAGTATGATCCTAATGCGGGAAGCTAATATAGATAACTATAACCAAATTCTGGAGGTAGAAGATTTTGTTTCACTACCCAATCAAAAGATGGTAGATGGTGATATGAACAAAGCTGTAGAAAAGGTAACCATTGTAGCCAACCTTCATGAAGCAGGAGACTGGGTGGATGATTGTTATGTACTAATGGCCAAAGCGCAGTATTTCAAGCAAGACTATGAAACCGCAGAAGCTACACTTCAGTATTTTCAGGAAGATTTTAATCCAAAAAATCCTTATGGAAGAAATTATGAAAGAAGTCCAAAAAATAAAAAAGCTTTAAAAAAAGCGAGAGAAGAGGAAAGAAAAGAACAAGCAAAAATTAAAAAAGAAGAAAAAGATAAAAAGGAAAAGGAAAAAAAGGTAGTACAAAAAACAAAAGAACAGGAGCGCAAGGAAAAAGCAAAAGAAAGAGAAGCTGCCCGTAAACAAAGAGAAAAAGATAGAGAAAAAGCGAAAAAAGATAGGGCAAAAGGTATAAAACCGACATTGCCGGCTAACACCCCTACAGACAAAACAGGAGGTAATACCAATATTAAAGAAACTGAAAATACAGAAAAAGAAGCAGAAATTCCAGAGGTTACTCCACAGAAACCAAAGATAAAGAAAGATAAAACCGCTTATAATGAAGGTTTACTTTGGCTTGCAAAAACATACATAAAAAGACAAAATTTCTACGGAGCAGATCTGATTCTTAATAAATTGTCTAAAACCGAAAACCTCCAAAAACCTGTTGCAAAAGAATTACCGTCGGTTTTTGCCATGCTTTTTATCAAACAAGGTAAGTATTCCGATGCGGCTAATTCGCTAAAAGAAGCTATTAAATTAACAAAAGATAAGGAACTAAAAGCTCGCTATAGTTTTATACTTGCCCAGCTATATGAAATAGCTCAAGATCTCAATTCTGCTGCAACCTACTACGCTAAAGCCAATAAATATTCAAATAAATTCCAGATGGAATTTATGTCAAAAATGGCTCTTGCAAAATCAGAGTTGCGAACAAATAAAAAAACCAAAGATGAAGTGCTGGCCATTCTAAATAAGATGCTTGTAGATGTGAAATTTGCCGATTACAAACATCAGGTTTACTATACCATGGGAGAGATTGAACTTTCTCAAGTTAATCTCGATCAGGCTATCGCACATTTTCAGTCTTCAATTTCCAACAACAACAATGACACTAGATTAAAGACTGACGCTTATTACACTATTTCATCCGAATTATTTAAAAAAGAGCGCTATAAGGAGTCCAAACTTTATTATGACAGCACGCTTCTTGTCATGGCGAAAACAGATAAAAGAATTGATGAGGTAACAAAATTATCTCAAAATCTAACTGATATTGCGAAAAATATCGATATCATTAATTATCAGGATACACTCTTATATTTTGCATCGCTTGACCAGGAAAATCAGCGAAAAGCTATGATTAGCTATCTCGACCGCAAGAAAAATAGCACAAAAACCAATACGGAGTCAAGCCCTGAAGCAAATTCAAGACCTGTGGGGTTGAAAAAAATTAATCCAGCCACTGGAGGAACAATAGATTTTGGAAAGTCTAATTTCTTTGCGTATAACCCTCAGGCTAAAGAAAAAGCAAAAGAAGAATTTGTAAAAGTTTGGGGTAACAGTATCAAACTCCAGGACAATTGGCGGATAAGTGCCAAAATGAAAGATGCGGTAATAGATGAGGTATCTGTATCGGAAGCCGTTGCAGAATTCCAAAAAGCGGATAAAACTGCCATAGAGTCTCCAGAATTTAAAAACCTACTTAAAGAAATCCCTCAGAATCCAGTTCAAAAAAGGGAAGCACAGGAAAGGGTAACCTCAGCTATGTTTGAGCTTGGGAAGTTATATAGAAACGTACTGGAGAATTACCGAAAATCTGCAGAATCACTGGAGGCGATGCATACACGATTTGGACCTACATCCTACGAACTGGAATCATTTTATCACCTTTATCTTAATTTTGCTGACCTTCAAAACAATGATAAGGCTGAAGAATATAAGAGTCGGCTTATCCGCAAATATCCGGAATCAATTTATGCCAAAATACTCACAGATCCGTCATATGCTAACAATTTGAATACTGAAGCCAATAAAATTGATGATTTCTATGATGCAACAATGAAATATTTTAGCGTTGGCAATTATTCGATTACCAGAGAAAGGATTAAAAAACTGCGGGAAACATTTGGTGAAGAAAATAAATATGCAGGAAAGCTGGCGCTTATGGAAGCTATGGTCAACGGACATTTCAATGGCAAAGATGCTTATATAAAATCGCTCAATGATGTCATCATTGCTTTCCCCAATACGCCAGAACAAACAAAAGCTAAAGAAATCCTTCGGTTTCTCACTGGAGATGCTGAAGCATTTTCACAGGTCAATGAAGATGATGCCGCAACTTTATATTTGTATGATGAAACGAGAACTCATTTCGTAGCGGTTGTTACATACGGCTTAACTGAAATGGAAAATATTGATATTAAAGTCTCTATTTCCGAATTCAATAAAAAATATTTCAAGAATGAAAAATTACAACTTTCAGATGCCACACTCAACAAAACAGATAATTCTCAAATAATTCTGATTAAAAAGTTTCCAGATGCAGCCAAAACCATGGAATACTATCAAAAAGTTATGGATTTGAAATCAGAGTTTATTTTGCGAGAAAATGCCGGATATGATATCCTTCCTATTTCTCAGGCAAATTATTTGAAAATGCTTGGTCAATATTCAGCAAATGCATATAGATTTTTCTTCAATAAGTATTACTTGTCAAAAAAATAATCTTACCTAAAACCTTTGTGGCTGCCTGCAATGTATATTTGTATAAAATAATACAATCCTATGTCCCATCATGCAGAAAAATCAAAGGGACTTATAACCCAAAATATATTAAAATACACACAAGAAGGTCTTCGGGAAGCTGAAGATTTTCTAGCTGTAGAAGAACCACTCCAGATAGAAATTGATGGCAAACCGCTGAGCATTACTATGCGTACTCCAGGGGACGATACAGGACTTGCCGTTGGTTTTCTGTATACAGAAGGATTGATTAATAATTTTCAAGATATTGCTGCAATTCATCAATATGAGGAAAATACGTTAAATATAGTTTTGGCAACTGGAGTTTGTATAGATCCCCGATCTAGTGAAAGAAATTTTTATACTACCTCAAGTTGTGGAGTATGTGGCAAATCCAGTATTGAATTATTACGTCTACAATCTGATCATAATTTGATTAATAATCGATTTGAAGTGCGCACTTCAACTTTGCTTTCGTTACAGGACGTGTTGGTTAAGGTCCAGGAAAACTTTGGACTTACTGGTGGTATCCATGCTTCGGCATTGTTTAAAAGTAATGGCAGCTACGTATTTCATAGTGAAGATGTTGGAAGACATAACGCACTGGATAAATTAATAGGTCGTTCGCTAATGGTAGGTAAGATCCCCTTGAGGGAAAGTATTTTACTACTAAGTGGAAGAGCAAGTTTCGAATTGGTTCAAAAAGCATACATGGCCGGAATCACTTGTATTGCAGCTGTTGGGGCACCATCAAGCCTGGCTGTGGATCTGGCTCGAGAAAACGGACAAACTCTTGTTGGATTTTTGAAAAATCACCGTTTTAATATTTATTCAGGACATGAGTATGTCAGGGGCTAACATAGATGATAAGGAAATTTGGGGGGTAGTCCTTGCTGGAGGTAAAAGTACCCGAATGGGAACAGACAAGGCCATGCTGACTTACCACAACCTTACTTTAGTGGAACATGCTGCTTACAAATTGGCTTCCATTTGCAAAGAGGTATTTGTTTCAGTAAGTGAAGAAAATAGACATAAAATACAGCATAATGCTCCAAAAATACCTGATCTATACCCTGGAGAAGGACCAATTTCAGGAATATTGTCATCCCTTATAACACTAAAATCTAATATTTTAGTCGTAGCTTGTGATATGCCACTGCTAGACATTGAGGATCTATCACACCTCATAAGTGAATGGGACTGCAAAGCAGCTGCTACCATGTATTTTCATCCGGATACAGGTCTTCATGAGCCTTTGGTGGCGATCTGGAATTATCACTCACTTGAAGCACTACAATTATATTATAATCAAGGCCTCAGATCATTACAATCATTTGCCAGGCTACATTATGTGCAGAAATTAGCACCACTTGACCCAACCAGATTTTCCAATATAAATGAAACTAAGGACCTGATAAGGCTACTTGACAATAATCAATAAATTTACAGCTACAAAAGACAACATATGATTATCACCCTGAGATTATTGAAAATTTGGCTTCAAATCGTGTTTTTTACTTTGTCAATGACATATTCATCGATTCTATTGGCACAATCGGGCATTCCGCAAGCTCAGGTTTCTGTTATTACTTGTGATCCGGGACATGAATTGTATTCAATTTATGGCCACAATGCTATCAGATTAAAATTTAATAATGGTCGCGACTTAGTGTTTAATTACGGTACATTTGACTTTGACACGCCAAATTTTGCCCTTAAATTCATGAGAGGAAAACTTCCTTATCGACTAAGTGTCTCTGATTATGATTCTTTTATTGCCGAATACAACTACTTCAAACGCGGTGTAAAAGAACAGGTACTACGTCTGGATTCTATGCAGACGGAAGCCGTGATTGAATATTTATCAAATAACCTCAAACCCGAAAATATTGAGTATAAGTATGATTTCTTCTTTGATAATTGTGCTACACGTATAAATGATGCCCTCAGTGCAGCATTGAAAAATCAAGTGGCCTTGGATATCGATCAAAGGTCATATAAATCCTTTAGAACTATAATCAAAGAATATCAGTTCGTCATGCCTTGGACTGATTTTGGAATTGACCTCATTATTGGTGCAAAAGCAGATCAAATTACTACCTTGAGTCAGGAAACTTTTATTCCGGATTATTTATACCGACATTTAAAAAGCGCAAATATAGATCAGAATCCAATTGTAAAAGAGGAATCGCTAATCCTTGATTTCGGACAATTAAAGTTGCAGTCCAATACGAGGTGGATCAATAGTGTGAGTATTACCTTCTTACTTTTCTTACTATTTGAAATATTTCTTTTTATAAATGCTCAAAAATACGAAGGATCAGTATGGTTAAAAAGATACGACCTATCATGCTACATTATTTTAACCCTTGCAGGTTGCCTTATGTCATTCATGTGGTGGGGAACTGATCATATCGCCACAAAAGAAAACTGGAATTTGATTTGGGCAATGCCAATTTGGTTCTTATGGACAATTACATGGAATCACAAACATACAAAGACCATAAATAATATAGTGTCAGGAATATTGCTGGTGACGGCTTTACATGCTATAACCGGAATGATTCTTCCTCAATATTTTCACCCTGCCATTGCCTGGATATCTCTTTCTATGATGTTTAAAATACATAGGAAAACATAAAAACATACTCGGATCCAGTAAAACACATAATTTAATATTTTCCCATTTCACGGTAATAAATGAGGTTCCAGCCATCAGACAATTTAGCAAAACGTCTTTCCATAGTATACAAACCTGAGGCGTCAGAAACTCTTTCAATGACTATACCACCAGCAAGATCAATAAATTCCCTTGAAAAAGTACCATTATAATCATCATATGCCTTATGCAATACCCAATTCTCCGCGGACCATCTAAAATCAGCACTAAAAACATCAGTACTATCTTGTGGCGCAGGCATTCCTTCCAATGGAAATGCGATATGATTCATCTGAAAAGCACTATCTACACTAAAACTGTCTAAAAACACTTTAAACTCTTCAGTATCATAAAGTGCCAATGTACTTTTATTTTCAGCATCCTTATTTTTACAGCCTAAAGTAAGAAAAAGTATATAAAATAAAATAAAGCCAAATCCTAATGATGAATACTTATCCATGGTTTGAAATATAAATATTTTATTGGGTTTCTAAGATATGAAATCATAAAAAAAGGACAACTAATCAGTTGTCCTTTTTACTTTATTATCTATTAAAAAATGACTATTTTGTCCGTTCTCTTTGCTTAGCCGAATAATTGATTTTAAGCTGTCCTGCCTTTCGGAGACTTGTCTTTACATCACCAATAATCCCCATCGTAACATCGCTGTCTATTTTGAGCGAAGTGATGATTTTATCGGCTTGACCTTCTGGAACAGTCAACTTGTGCTTTTCAAGAAATAAGGGAATATCATCTTCCGTGGCAAACTTATCTCCAAGCTGAATCCTTGGTTTGGTCCCAAATTCATTTTGAAATTTTTTGGTGGGCCTACCTATAAAGATAAAGTTTACCAAAGTTTTTTTCTCAAGCTTTGTCAATTCAGATGCCTGAGGAGTAACTACGGTTACCTTTAATTCGCTATCTCGCATCTTGGTAACTACCATGAAGAAAAACAGCAACATAAATACAATATCTGGTAGGGAAGCTGTTGAAATACCAGGAGCTCCTTTTCCTTTTTTTTGCTGAAATTTACCTTTCATCTTTTAAGTTTTTATTGCTTCGTATGATGAAAATTACATAAAACCAAATTACAACCCGATAGAATTGTGGTCTGATCTATTATTTCATCAAAACTAATCACTAAATCATAAATACTAAAAATTTAGTTTCCATTACTTCTCTTCGCCAAATTTGGTTGGCTCTGCCTCAGAAATAACCAAAGGAAAGGCATCGCTAATTTCTTGACGTTGCGTTTTGTTCAACTCTTCAAGATTTTTCCCAAATCTGATCATAGCCTGCTCTTCCCAAATTTCATTATATGCCGCCTTTAATTCATTGTATACCTCGAGATACATTTTATATTTAGTACCGCGGTCATTTTTTAGGGACACAATAGCTTTGGTAGGATCTTCAGACAAATCAGACCTTTTCTCAGGGTTTGTGATGAAAAGTTTAGTGTTTTCCTTAAGCTTTTTCACATCCATTGGCTCACCTCTAACGAGAAGTTCATTGTTGGCATTTACCAACACTGAATATACGTTTCTTGTATTTAATTTAATATTTTCTGGTGGTTCATCTGACCACGGTGGCAATTTGACCAATACGCCCTTATCCTCCGCTATAGTTGTTGTAACCAAGAAGAAGATTAGAAGGAGGAAGGCGATATCCGCCATCGACCCCGCATTAATCTCATTTGCCATTCTATGTTTTTTGCCCATATATTAGAATATGAAATGATTTTATTTAAAAAATGCTCTGATTTCAAAAATAAGAATTGATAAAAATGCTGCTATTGTTAATATACCCATTGTGAGCATTCCCGCGGAAATTAATTTGCTTAAAGACTCTGTAATGTAGAATGGATCTTTACTCCAATAAGCATCAAATCGACCGCCTGAATCATAAGAAGAAGTGAAGTAAAGGGCAACAAAAGTCAGGATAATTAATCCGAAACCAATTATAGTTCCTTTCCCTTTCTTTGCGTTTTTAATAATATCAGAAAATACCCCAAGCAACATAATTACGAAAGAAACTATGATCATCACAATCATGGTCCACAAACCAAAATTGAAACAATTAACTTGTGATTTATCTTCCATTTCATTTAGCGTCGAAAGAGAATAGCCTCCTGCCTGGGTTCCCATATATATAGTGATGGCAAAAACTATAGCGAATATAACCCCAAATCCTACAGCCAGGGTTTCGCCTCTTTGCTTTAAAAAATTATATAAATTAATCATTGTTCTTTTGTATTAAATAAATTATTTAAATACCTTATTTTTAAACATCACTTCCATAAGTGCAATTGTTGATTCTTCCATATTTGTTGTAATAGCATCAACTTTAGAAACGATGTAATTGTAGAAAATTTGTAGAATAATGGCTACAATAAGACCAAATACAGTAGTCAATAATGCCACTTTAATACCTCCTGCAACTACTGTAGGAGAAATATCACCGGCAGCTTGAATTTTATCAAAAGCCTGGATCATACCAACTACGGTTCCAAGGAATCCCAACATTGGCGCAAGTGCAATAAAAAGAGATATCCAAACTAGGCCTTTTTCCAGCATGGCCATTTGAACTGAACCATAAGATATAATTGCTTTCTCTACTGAATCAGGACCCTCGCCTGAGCTTCTCAAACCTTCATATATAACACTGGCCGCAGGTCCAGGTGTAGCTTTAGCAACTTCCATAGCACCACTTATATCTTTAGATGCAAGTTTTTCATCAATTTGTGATACTAATGAAAATGTGTTTGCTGCAGCAATATTAAGCGTAATAATTCTTTCAATACAAAATGCGAGACCCAAAATCAAACAAGCTAAAACGGGGCTCATAAAAATCCAGTCTCCTTCAATAAATTTTTCTTTAAGAACCTGAAAAGCACCCGGGCTTGCTGCGGCAGCATCCTGAGCCATCAGTTCAAGGGCACCCATTGAGGAAGCCATTATAAATACTCCAACAAAAAACAAAAATTTGCGCATGATTTGTAAAATTTACTTTTTAGATAATAAAGATCATTCGAAGCGGTAAAAATAAAAGATATTATTTATCCGCTAAACATTATGTTCATTTTTTTTTAGGATTCAAAAGGAATAAATGCATATTTAACATCAAATTATTTTTAGCATTTAAATCATCCATAAAATAACATTAGCAATATGGATAAAATACATCATATAACAATTATATTATTTGGAACAAATTTTTTACTCCATAAATACTACCTTCTCTAATTCTACCATCCGTTATATTTTGGTGGAATAATTCCTTTCATTCTGAGATATACCACCAATTGACCCCGATGATGAGAATGGTGATCCTGAATGAGATTCAAAAACTGTATTTTATTAAGTTGTCCATGTTTTCCAAAATTAAATTTTTTCAACATAGTCAATGTATCCAGCTGACTCAATTGCAATATCGCGAAACGACATGATTCATTTGTAATTTGTTTTATTTCTGACGCATGAGCCTTTTGCAGTTGTACTTTATCATAAGGAAATGTCTTTTTATTTTCTGATAAATAAGTAGATGATAACCAAATTAGATTTTCTGATAAATGAATTAGCTGTTCTTTAAATGTCATCATTTCCCCAACAGGAGAATAATTATACAACGAATCTGGCATCAATTCAGCAACTGCTTGAGTGTATTTACAAGCATTTTCCATCTTCTGTTGATGTGAACCAACCAATGCTTCCCATTGACAATAAAGTAGTTGAGGAAAAATTAAAACGGATAAAATACATAGAAACCGCATAAAATAATTTGAATTAAAACACACGAATTAAAACAATAATCTTTAATAAATTTTTTCTAGTTATAATCTAATCCAGTATTTATTCAAAAATAGAAATAATCAAATCTTTGGCTATTAAAAACATAAATACCACAACACCTATTATAATTTCATGGCGATACGTTTTGATGAAATGCTTTGTTTTTCTCATTTTGGATAGGTTTAATATTAGTCAAATATAGATAAATTCTTGCGCTATCTAATCTG
>JAUMBJ010000077.1:0-17921 GCA_032115755.1 Saprospiraceae bacterium | reverse complement strand
ACAGACGACACCCACAAAAGCAGACCCCGAAAAAAATCGCCCCGCTGCGCCAAGCGTGGCTGCCCAAACAGCCGTCAATGCGGTGCAGATCGAAGTTCATTGCAAATAAATCGGCGTCTTAAAGCTTTTTATTTCGAGCAATCTCCTCGAAAAGCGTCGAGGAGGCTTGGAAAGGCCGGTCAACACGCGCCGTCAACAGCGAGAGAGCGGCGCCGACAACACACCGCACCCGATGGCGCGATCGACGCTGTCCGTGACTAAATACAGATGGACATCTTCGGGGCTAATCAGCTTTTGATCCAGCAATGATTTTTCATTGGCCAACAAATCCAGCTGAAGGCTGGCAAGTTTCGCTTTGTTCTGAAACATCTTTGACCTGCCCACAAAAAACACCACCAGCACCAGCAAGCTTAGTATGGCCACCACATTGATCAGTGTGCGCAAACTACTCTTCTGGTCATTAATAAGGCTTTGTTGTTGCTCCAGACCACTTTGATACTTCGCCTGAATGTCCAAAGTCTCAATTTCATTGGATATACCAATCAGAGAATCTCTAAGCCTGTAGGCTTTCTTGTAATATGCTGTACTCCTTTCGAAGTCTCCGATATCATCAGAAAATACATTACCCAACAATTTGTAATACTTTACCTGCTCATCAAGACTTGTCATCTGTACATATTGATCCATCCAGCCGCCAGGTTTGATACCTTCTACCAAATCAATCAAATCCTTTCGCAGATTAATTTTATCCAAAAAACTAGCCAACTGCAGGGCAAAAAACAATGTCCGGACTGATTTTATTTCTTTCGCTTTGGCATATACCTCACCATATAAAGCCTTGGCTGCATCCAACTTTCCTTCTGCCTCATTAATAGCCGCTAAACGCTCTTTGCCATGAAGTATATATTCTTGATTGGGAAATTTAAGCAAACTGTCGAGCCCCTGCTCTATCCACTTCCGCGATTCTTTATACTTCTTTTTATTAAGTAATGCGTCACCTAGATTAATCATACTAATAAAGTATGTATCATGCTCCCCTGACTTTTTAAATTCAGGAATTATATCTCTATAAATAACTTCTGCAAAATCATAATTTCCAAGTTTAGAATACAAATTGGCCAATTTTTGCCGCTCCTTATATAATAGTGTTTTAAACTTTTCCTTATCTTTTGCCATGATATCAATCGACAACAAAAGTCTCTTTACGGCCAGATTATTCATTTGCTGACTGGAATATAGCGATGCTTGTTCACCATATATCTGCGCCATCATCATCGTATCTTTCCGTTCAATGGCAAGCTGCTCGGCACGTTTCATCAATTCCAGACCATCATTGAAACGCTTCATTTTCCTATATACGATGGCTTTGTTCGATAAAAGACTTATGAGTCTGGGAGAATCATCCGGCAAATAGCCAAGCGCTTTATCAAATGCCCACAGCGCCGAATCCAATTCATTTACAACACCAAAATATACGCCTAAAATATTATAGGTTTTGGAAATGACCGTGTCAGGAACCTGACCTTCATCCGCAAGTAAAACAGCGATAAGTGATCTCGCCTGCTTAGGATCATAAAATATCCTTTTGAATACCGCATTTTGGCCTTCCATGTAGGATTGGATAAAGGCTGGATCGCGTTTATCATTCGCGTTTGCCGTACTGATTCCAAATAGTAAAAAATACCCGACTATCAGTAATAGCTTAACAAAGCAACATGGCATCCATCGACAGAAATTTTCCATTATCCTCTTCATATACCACCTGTATTTTTAAGTTTAATACCGGAAATGATTTACCTTACAATGTAATGTAAAATTTATCAATTTACAACATTTTTATTAATAATAAGTCACGTGCTGTAAATGGATTATAAAGAATAGCACTCTAATGCATGGTGACCAAAAAAAGCGAGCACCAGTTACACTAAAGTACTGATGCTCACTTTAAAGGTTTCAGGGCTAAACAAGGAGGTTGTTATTATTCGCTTCGAATTCAAACAACAAATCCGAAAAACGATATACAAAATTAATAGATTCGCATGATAGACAATTAATTTTTATGTTAGACAAAATATAGACACTTTTTTTATTTTCTAAGACCAATTATCTTTTTACAAAACTGACGTCCATGTACAGCGATTGCTTCCGAAACACCGGAGTAGCGTTCGTCGGACAAAGCACTCAAAACATCAGAATCAAATCTAACCCATCACTTGGGTAATAAATCTAATTAAGCAACTTACGACCGACAGAGGTAGCAACCAGGTCCGGAAGGAAGCCGTGCAAAACAATCGCCTCACTGGTTGTCTTGATTTTTTGGATACTTTTTGATCAAGCAAAAGAGTAAAGCAAATTTGATTTGATGTCAGGTTCTGGTTTAGCATAGAAGGTCAAGTGCGAAAAAAAATCCCTTTTATTTAATAAATAAAAATTATAACTCAGCGCCTTTTCCTTCGCTATCCCGATTTTCCTAAATCCGTAATAGGGATATGGGATTTGTACCGTTTTATAAAATTCTTAAATTCCACTGGTTTATCGTCTCTATTGACAGACAATCAAGAAAATCAAGTACCTTCGTCAAAGACTACTACCACATAACTATGAATAAAAAACTGCATAAGGTGCATGACACCTTTGTCAAAAATCTTTTGAGCCATAAGGAAAGTGCTTCAGAGTTTTTAAAGCATGCATTGCACCAGGAACTTTTCCGCCATTTTGACCTGAAAAATATCACTTACCTCCCAGGCACCTATGTAACAAAAGAACTCAATGAATTTATCAGTGATATCGTCCTGAAAATACCTCTCAACACCTCAAAAGAGGTAACAGTATCTATTCTGGTAGAACACAAATCCGCAGTAGACCATCTAACATGCATTCAGCTGCTCTCTTATATCTCCAATGCCTACGAACTTCAACGAAAGCAAAAGGAAAATCTAAGTATCATTATCCCCATTATATACTATCACGGAAAGGGCAAATGGCTTTTTCGCCCTCTTGACAAATTGTTTGCTGATGTACCAAAGGCATTCCGAAAGTTCATACCCTCCTACCAGGTGGAATTGTTTGCCGTGCAGGAATACACCGTTCCTCAAATACACAAAATCGCCGAAACACGTCTGAGAGCAGCCATGATGGTCCAAAAAGGACAATACGATAATCTGGTGGCCATTATGGATTATGTGCGCGTAATCAATAGTCTGGAGGACGATGCGACGGGAAACTTTTTATTCACACTATTTGTTTATTTATCCAATATGTCTAATTTTGAAAAAGAATCTATCATTGATATCACCAATCATCTGACTACCGAAATGAAAACTAAATCAAAGACATTCATAGACCAGTTTAGGGAAGAAGGCATTGCTATAGGTATTGAAAAGGGTATTGAAAAGGGTATCGAAAAGGGTATCGAAAAGGGTATCGAAAAGGGAAGCCTGCAAAGTCGATACGAGTTTGCCAGAAAACTTTTACTCCGAAATGTTCCACTTGAGGATATTTGTGAACTTACCGAACTTACTTTGGAGGAGGTGAAGGGGATTAAGGTGTAAATTAAGATAGTGACCTGGGATCAAGGTGCTAATTTCTTTTGAAACTGACGTCCATGCACAGCAATAGCTACCGCAACACCAGAGTTGCGTTTGTCAGACAAAGCACTCAAAACATCAGAATCAAATGTAACCCATCACTTGGGTAATAAAAATCTTGTTGTGCAACTTACGACCGGCGGAGGTAGCAACCAGGTCCGGAAGGCAGCCGTGCAAAACAATCGCCTCACTGGTTGTCTTGATTTTTTGGATAAGTTTTTAATCAAGCAAAAAAATATGTCAATTTTGATGTAAGGTAATACCGGTATAACAATATAATACTGAATATTGAATACTAACATTAACTCAAAATCATCCCTAAAAGGACAAAACTCTAAATACCTTAACTGCGAGTCATAAAAAAAGGCAGCATAGTAATCTATGCTGCCCCGTGTCAATTAAATTATAAAATATAATTAATGCACCACAAAAAACTTCTTAGTCATGATGTTATCTTGTGTGCTTAATTCCAAAAAGTATAATCCTTGCTGATAAGTAGTTACATCCAGCGCGGTATTGATTTCTTGCTGGAACATCTGTTTGGTCATCACCTGACCGACAGCATTGTATACCTTCATGGTTACCTTTTGACCAGCTATCTGATTCCATTTTGCAGAAATCTGAACAAATTGATTTGCAGGATTTGGAGATAATGAGAAGTTGCTAAAGCTGATAATATCCTCAGATGCCGTAGAGTTTTCTACTACAAATGGTCCAAGTACCTTTGCACAACCATTGGCATCTGTTACCGTAACGGTATAACTTCCGGCCTTAAGGTTACTTACCCTTTGTGTGTTGGCACCATTTGACCATGCATAGGCATATGGAGCTGTTCCTCCCTGCATTTCAACCTCAATAGATCCATTGGCTCCATTATTGGTTTCATTGATTACCTGAATTCCGCTCTGCGTCAATGCTGCAGGTGCCGTAATTTCGTATGTAACCACAATTTCCGTACCCTGAGCATCTGTAAGTACTCCCGTATACACACCAGGAGCAAGTCCTGTGATCTCCAGTGAAGTTGACGTAAATCCATCCGGCCCTGTCCAACTGATTTGGTAATCAGGAAGTCCATTTTTAGGTGTTACCTTGATAGATCCACTATTTTCTCCTGCACATCTGATATTCGCCGCAGACAATGAAGCACTAAATGGAGCTACAAAAAGCACGTCTTCGCAATTAGTAGTTTCTCCGCAATCATTGACAACCGTAAGGCAGATAGTATATGTACCAGTATTTTCGAAAGATATAGTAACTGTTTCCTGATCTGAAGTCTGTCCGTTACCTAGGTTCCAGCTTAATGAATTGTAAGTCTCCTGATTAAGAGCAAGCGTCAGTTCATTGCCTGATTGCGAAGAGGTAAATGCTGCTTCAGGCAGATTTGTATTTTCATCAACTTCGACTGTTCTTGTGGTTGTACATCCGTTGGTTGGGTTAGCAACTGTAAGCACATATGTACCTCCTCGGTCAACCAAAGGTGTAAGTGTATTATCTCCTTCGACAATATTACCGTCTTCAGTAGTCCATGAAATGTTAAAATCATCAGGGTTGCCTTGTAATGTGGCAACAATGCTGATTTCACGCTGCGTACAATCTACTGCCTCTGGTGTTGCAACTGATACTTGTGGAAGATCAGCAGATGCCGTAACAGTAGATGTTCTGGTGCTGCTGCAGCCATTGCTGCCAACAACCTGAGCCAGGTAGCTTCCAGCTTCTGTAACAACAATACAATTTGTAGTTAAAGTATCGTTTCCTCTATACCAGGCAATGGTAGTTCCTTGTGGAACTGTTGCACAGATTTCAACTTCCTGTTCCGTACAGGTAATTTCTCCGTTTGTCACAGAGAATTCAGGTGCAGCAGCGTCTTCTGCCACAGGTACGTTTCTGGTGCTTATACATCCGTTATTTGAATTTGTTACCTGTAATACATAAGTACCGGGCTCATTGACCACTGGCATCAATGTGGTATTTCCGGAAACAATGTTTCCATCTTGTGTAGTCCAAAGGTAGCTGTATTCAGAACCTGTAGACGTTCCTGTACCATCAAGCGTTCTTTGGGTAAAGGTACAAGTCAGCGGAGAAGGCTGAGCAACAACGATATTCGGTAACACCGCCGTTGTATTTACAGTAGTACTTGCCTCCGAAAAACAATTCTGATTATTAGTAACTCTTAAAGTATATGTTCCTGCAGCACTAACTACCGCATTTAGGGAGTTTGCGCCGGAAACAATCGTACCATTCTGAGTAGTCCATAAGTAGGTAATACCCTGACCTGTGGTAGATCCGTTACCGGTAACTGTTGTCTGCAAAGTAGTACAACTCAATGTACCCTGAGCGGCAGCTACAGCTGTAGGCCCTGGAATAGTACTGATTACAAATGAACCTGCATCTGTACATCCATTGACATCGGTAACATTAAAGTTGTAAGAACCAGCAGCGAGATTGTAGAAGAAAGGATCAGCCTGAGGTGTTCCGCCCATATCATAAAGGTAAGGACCTGTACCACCGAATCCTGAAAGTTCTACATAACCTGTAGTTCCGTTACAAGGCACATCATATGGATAGGAATCGCTGCCCAAAACTTCAGGCTGTGTAATGGTAAATGTTTCTTCCACTTCACAATTGTAGCTATCTGTGATGGTAACGGTATAGTCCCCAATTGGCAGGTCGGTAATCATCTGCTCTGTCGAACCGTTGCTCCATGCATAGGAGTATCCTCCAGTTCCGCCACCTCCTCCAGAAACTTCCAATGATCCGTTACTTTCTCCATTACATGCAACATTATTCTGAGCGTCAAGGGTTATGACCAGCTCCGGAACACCGTCTACCGTATATTCGTCCGTTTCTTCAAAATATCCATTGGAGTCTGTGATCGTACAAGTATAATCTCCTGCATTGAGGTTGGTTATCGTAGATGTAAATCCACCATTGGACCACTGATAAAATTTATTTCCATGGCCTTGAGTGACGGTAAGTGCAATTTGTCCGTTACCCTGACAAGTATTGTCTGTAATAGCTGCAGTAAAGGACATCTCAAACGATTCAAAGAACCAGGATTCCCATCGACCCACAGTTCCTTGACCTACTTCAAATACACGCTTATCTTGATGTCGTATAGCATACAAAGTAGGATAGTAGGTAATCTGATAATTTTGTCTTACTGTCGGTGAGGTAAGATTAATAATAGGATAAGGTGTATTGAGCACCCAGTTACCCTGAGTTCCGCCCTGGCAAGTTGGAAGTCCATAAAGACAATCAAGATTGGTATTTGTATCCCCTTCTATAAAAAACACCCTGATCTCATCAGATCCATTTGGTCCATATAGGTAATGCAACGTAGACATTACACCGCTGTTGTGATAATTCCAGCAAGGTCCGCACCATGTGGCAGAAAAATCTATTAAAACATGTTTTCCTGAATTCAGGATACTAAAGAGGTTGTGAGTAGTTCCATTCAGGTCATCCAGCGTCCAGTCTGTGGCCGGACTTCCGTCAGGTAAGACCGCCTGGGCGGGCTTCAACCCAACGAAAAATAAAAATAACAATAGATAAACGTGTTTCATTTGCACTGTTTTTAGTTAGTATAAAAAGGATAAACAGCGCTAATTTAGCAATATAATTAATTATGTATGTGTCTTTATGGAGAAAAAAATAAATGATTTAATTTGTTTCTTTTCTTCATTTGACAAATGATATAACTTATGATTTAAATTTTAGAATATTAATATCATATTTGAGATTTGCCACGATTTCATTGCACAACCATGAAAACGTGTTCGTGTCAAGTTATTTTACACCACTTTATATATATTAAAATTAATTAAAATATATAATATTTTGATAAATAATATTTAATATATAATTAAATAGTTTCTCGGATTTTATATTTATTTCGGTCTGAAGCACTTCGGCTGATGAGCTCGCCAAGAAACCCCGCGATAAACAATTGCACTCCAACAATAACCAGCAACATACCCAAATAAAATGCAGGGCGGTTGGCGATACCCCCAACCTCAAAAAATAACTTAATAAGGCTCAGGTAAGCCAGTATACCCACTCCACCGGATACAAATGCTACGCCAATAACACCAAAAAAGTGCATTGGTCGCTTTCCAAATTTTCCAACAAACATGATGGACAACAAATCCAGGGGTCCGTAAATAAACCTGGAAAGTCCAAATTTGGTAACTCCATATTTTCGGGCTTGATGCCTGACTACCTTTTCTCCAATATGGGTATATCCTGCCCATTTGGCTATAACAGGAATGTAACGGTGCATTTCACCATACACTTCTATATTTTTCACTACATCATGCCTGTAAGCCTTTAATCCACAATTCATGTCATGCAGATATATGCCAGACATGTAACTGGTTACCGCATTGTAAAGCTTGGTCGGAATAGTTTTGGTCAATGGGTCAAAACGCTTTTTTTTCCAACCTGAAACAATATCATATCCTTCCTCGACAATCATTCTGTACAATTCCGGAACTTCGTCAGGACTATCCTGAAGATCAGCATCCATGGTGATGACAACCCTTCCTTTGGCCAACTCAAATCCAACATTCAATCCCGCAGATTTGCCATAATTTCTCCTGAATCGCACACCTGTAACGTGTTCATTTTGCATTTTTATTGCCGTGATTACATGCCATGAACGGTCATTACTGCCATCGTCAATGAAAATAATTTCGTAACTGAAATCATGATCTGACATCACTTTCACGATCCAATCGTGGAGCTCTGTCAGCGATTCCTCCTCATTAAGCAGAGGTATTACTAAGGAAATATCAGGCATCATACAATGTTCGCTGTGGTCCGGATTTATCTTCCCTGCGCATAATCAATGCGATAATAAAGGCCGGCACGGCACCAAAAATAAAGGAAAAAAAGGTATTAAATATAAACTTACCAGGACTTTCTTTGGTACTGATATCGATTTTCTGCATTTCAAGAACTACTGCCTGCTCAGGCATGTGCATCCATCGGGCTGAAAGCAGGAGCTCTTCCCTGGCTTTTTGTTTCGAAATTTCCAATAATGATGCGTCAATATTTTCAAGGCCATATTGAAACATACTTACAAGTGAAATCCCAACCACATAGGTCAACCAGGACTGCCGGAAGGCTTCCCGAAAAGTAAAATTCCTACTGGCGATTTTTTTAGTGTATCTGGTTGCCAGTATCATAACGATGACAACACCTATGAATAGCAGTATTCTGTAACGAAAATCATATAGTATGTCAGGAGAAATTAAATACATCAATACTCCCAGTACCATTGTAGCAAATCCATATACCATTCCGAAACGCAAATAATAATTCATAACTCCTGATTTACGAAGGGCAAAGTTAGGTCTTTTTATCTGTTGACTAAAAATTATGTTTTAGACCAATTTGGTCATTATTAAGTTTGTTCGAATAGTATTAGTTTGTTTCTATCCATACACTAAAATCAAAAAAATCATCAACTTAGGTATTTTTATTGGGCAATGAGGGTGCAATTTGATTAATTTTGAATTTGTCACGGGATGGGCATAGACATTGTTTTGCCTTTTTCGATCTGAACTACATGATTTAAACTACTTATAATGCCTTATATACAAGTCTATGTACACTTTGTGTGGTGTACAAAAAACAGATATCCCTTTTTAGATACTCCAGAATTACGTTTGCTTGTATGGCAGCATATTCGTGAAAATGCTATGGAGAAAGGCATTTTTGTAGACCACGTAAGTGGTTTTGATGACCATTGTCATTGCCTGGTTGCACTTAATCCTGATCAATCTTTACAGAAAACTGCTCAAATGTTGAAAGGCGAATCTTCATGGTGGATCAACAAAAATAATCTTACCAAAAAAAAATTCGAATGGCAAGACGCCTATTATGTGGCTTCCGTATCCTACCGAATGATTGATATCGTCAGAAAATACATCAGAAATCAAGAAGCCCGTCATGGCAAAAAGTTATCTCAAAAATTTTTAAAATAACCCCCACTCTCTCCATCCAAATGGGTTTTAACCCGTTTACATCACACACACTCCATTCAATTGGGCTTTAGCCCATTTATCACCCTCTCCATCCAAATGGGCTTTAGCCCATTTATCACCCTCTCCATCCAAATGGGCTTTAGCCCATTTATCACCCTCTCCATCCAAATGGGTTTTAACCCATTTATCACCCTCTCCATCCAAATGGGCTTTAGCCCATTTATCACATCTCTCCATCCAAATGGGCCTTAGCCCATTTATCACCCTCTCCATCCAAATGGACTTTAGCCCATTTATCACCTCTTCTTCTTCACAGACACTTTCACCATTTTCAATATATCTTTAAGATTCGCCGGATTCTCCTCCGAAAACAATTTCACTTCCCGGTAACTATCTTCATGGATTTCCATTTCGCGAGGCATGTAGCCTAAATAGGCAGCCAAAGCTTCAAGTTGTTTTTTCTCCTCTGAAGCGCAAAAGCTGTAAGCTACACCGCGGCGACTGCCCCTGCCTGTTCGCCCGACACGGTGAACATAGGTTTCTGATATTTCGGGAAGATCATAATTTAAACTACATCGACATCAGGGATATCGATACCGCGAGCACTGACATCTGTCGCTATCATAACCCTCAACTGGCCTGTCCTAAAATCATGCAGCACCTTGGTGCGCATGGCTTGGTCCATACCACCGTGAAGGGTTTCCGTAACAATTCCTACGCGCTCCATAGCCTTGACTACGCGTTCAGCCCTAACTTTAGTCCGAACAAAAACAAGAATTTTCTGGCCTTCAAATTCCTTGATAAGCCTTTCTAGAAAAAAACGCTTGTCATCCATCTCGACATACATCAAAAAATGATCAACATTTTTCGATACCGGATCCTTTGGCGAAACCTGTATTCTAATGGGATTGATAACAAGCGAATATGCCAAATCCTTGATTTCCTGATCTATAGTCGCAGAAAAGAAAAGTGTTTGTCGTTTTTTGGGCAACATTCGAATCAATTGCCTTATATCCTGTATAAAGCCCAGATTAAGCATATGATCAGCTTCATCTAATACAAGCATTTGAATACGATTTAATCTTATATGTCCCTGACTAACCAAATCAAAAAGCCTGCCTGGCGTAGCTATAAGCACGTCGATACCTTTTTCCAGCTTGGCAATCTGGGGATCCTGTTCAACACCACCATGCAAAGACATCGTATTTACCTTGGTATTTTTACCCAGTTTGACAAAAACATCGCCAATTTGATGTGCCAGTTCACGAGTAGGAACAAGCACTATACAACGAATACCTTCAGCCCGTTTTTGTTGCTGACCTACATGTAATAGATGTAGTATGGGGATGACAAAAGCCGCCGTCTTACCAGTACCCGTCTGTGCAATAGCCAATAAATCCTCTCCCTTCAATATATTGGGAATGCATTTAAATTGAATATCTGTCGGCCTAACAAAACCCAGCTTGGAGAGATTCTGCTTTATTTCGTCAGCAATAAAATATTTTTCAAACTTCATGTAAAAATTTTCTTGATCTCACTATTGGCCTTAACTTGTTGAATTAACTACGAATCTAATTGTAAAAATTAACTTTTAAAGATTATTTACTGAAGTTGTCACGACATTCCTATCACTTTCAATAAATAATGATGCAGGTCAGTATTTTTTAAGAATGCAGGCAATTGCTCACTTCCGGGTCCAAACATAGCCAATTCAGAAAAATCTGCGGTATGATCCATTCCACCAAAAGCCACATTGGTAAACTCAGCCTGACGTAATCCATACGCTTTAAAAGGCAATTTGTACTCATCGTATTCCTTTCCCTCTGGCATGTCTTGATATGCTTTTAAAATTGTGGCAGCATGATCCACTTGAATATCGTAACCCTGAAATGATCTTACGCGATCTGCAAATTCATTGACAGAGTCCGTATTTTTTGTCTGCCTTAGGATCCAGTCATTCGTTCTGGTATACCGGAATAGCGACTCAAATTTCTCATCCGATTTTGACCCATAGTATAATCCGGGATTGGCATTGCCATGATCCGTTGTAATGACTACAAGGGTATTTCCGTCACGCTCAGCAAAATCTATGGCGACACGCACAGCTTCATCAAAGGCAAGCTGATCATAGATGAGCGCAGGGGCATCATTGGAATGGGCAGCCCAATCGACCTTTCCAGCTTCTACCTGAAGGGCAAACCCTTTTTTATGGTCTTTCATCAGATCTATAGCCCGCTTTGTCATTTCTGCCAATGAAGGTACACTTTCTTCCATGGTTTTGTCATGCATTCTATCCAGTTCATATGGCAAACCTTCCTCCGCAAACAAAGCCATAACGGGCTTATCCGAGGTTAATGCACTTAATTGCTGTTTCGTCTCTACAACCTGAAAACCTGACTGCCTGTAATCCTCAATGAGATTCTTACCATCCTTTCGGCGCGTAAAGTATTTTGTACCCCCTCCCATCATAACATCAAACCTTAAATCAAGATACATGGTGGCGATTTCTTCCTGCATACTCCTGGATTTTATACTGACACAAAATCCTGCAGGAGTCGCGTGTGTAACAGGTACCGTGGTAACGCAACCCACTTTTTTGCCGATAGCCTTCATTTTTTGCCAAATAGGCAAATGAGCTTCGCCATTGGCACCAACATTCAAATGACCATTTGGCACCCTAACTCCACCTCCCCAACTGGAACTGGCAGCAGCACTATCTGTAACGGCAGCATTAGCTGAGGCCATATCCATCAATGCTCTTTTTACCCTGTTGTCGCGGTATAAGTTCAACCAGTGACTTCCTGTTCCGTTTTTTTTACGCGCAAAGACATCAGCCATTGCCAATGTACCACTGCTCATACCGTCACTTACCAGAAAAATAATATTTTCCGGTTTTCGCCCCTTGCCTTTACCATTTATCGGAAATAGTCCAGAGTCATAAGTAGACAATAATGTCCCACCTAACGTCGTCAGTACAGTTTGCTTAAAAAATGAACGTCGCTTCATTTACTTTAATATTTTTTTTAAAACACAATCTACTAGATTATCTCCGTAATTAATAATGGAGAATAGTAAAGTTTGTGTTAATTAATCCTTGTTATATTCTGCTAAAATGTATCAAAATGAACAAGTTCCCGAAATCTATGAATACGGTCATTTATTTCTTGCTGTTCCAATTTTTTCAGCCTGTTTAGACTAAAATCTTCCACACAAAATGATGCCATAGCAGATCCTGCTATAATGGCTCGACGCATATTAGACGGTGAATAGTCACCTGTTTTTGCAAGATATCCCGTAAATCCGCCGGCAAATGTATCTCCAGCCCCCGTCGGGTCAAAAACTTCTGCAAGTGGTAATGCTGGTGCAAAAAAGATATCACTTCCCTGAAATAAGAGTGCACCGTGCTCACCTTTTTTAACGACCAGAAACCTGGGCCCCATAGACAAAATAGCCTCAGCAGCTTTAACAAGGGAATGCTCTCCTGATAGCTGACGCGCTTCTTCATCGTTGATGGTAAGTACATCTATACGCTTGAGTACTTTTTTCAACTCATCCATGGCCGAATCCATCCAATAATTCATCGTATCCAGCACAATCAACTTTTGCGATCCATCTAACTGATCTAAAACGCTAAGTTGAATTGCCGGTGTAAGATTCCCCAGCATAACAAAATTCGCAGATCGTGCCTTATTAGGAACAATTGGCTCAAAATTCGCAAGTACATTTAGGTCTGTAGCAAGTGTAGTTCGCTCATTCATATTGGAATGGTATTTCCCTGCCCAAAAAAACGACTTTTGACCACGCTTAATATCAAGCCCCTCAAGGTCTATTCCCCTGGACTCCATTTCTTGGAGTTCTCCAACAGGAAAATCATCCCCTACCACAGAAACCAGATGAATATCTGAGGTAAAATAAGAAGCAGCCCAACTTATATAGGTGCAGGCTCCTCCTATAACCATTTCAGCCTTGCCATATGGTGTTTCAATCGTATCAAATGCTACTGTTCCAACAGTAAGTAAACTCATGATTATTGTTTTTAAAATTCTGCAAATATAAGCTATTTGTACGACCCAAATTCGGACTTTGTACCTAACCATTTGGAAAGAAAATACATGATTTACTGTCAACTCCTTTTTTTGTCAACGTTATGTAGGCCTTAACAAGTCACCAATCACCAATCCTCAAGCGCTACACACCCAACCCAATAATTTACAGAGTTTTTACAATTGACCAACCAAAAAAGCTTACCAAGTATGATATATCGACAAAATTCAACATATAAAAAATATTCAAAAACCCATTATTCCTTCATTAAAACAGAATCCGTTACATTTGTAATGGTTAATATTTTTTAAATTAAAATCATTTCCTGCCTTATGATTTCTATGATACGCATATGTTTATTAATTATTTTTCCTGCGCTGGCCATTTGCCAGAAAGCTGTTTTATCTTCTCCTTATGAGTATTTTGCACATTACGGCAAAGAATATACCCTACATGAAGATGTGTTTCGCTATCTGGATGAAATTGACAGTAAAAGTGACCAAGTAACACAATTGGTTTATGGAAAAACAAATGAAGGCAGAAAGCTGAAAGTTTATGTGATTTCAGATCCTGAAAATTTGAAAAATTTAGAAGATATACGTCTATCCAACCTCTATTTGGCGGGATTGGATAAAAAACCGGAAAATTTCAATCAAAAACTACTCGTTTGGATGAGCTTTGGCGTGCATGGCAACGAAGCCGGTACCACAGAAAGCGTGCTAAATATCATTTATAATCTTACAAACGGTAAAAATACTGATGTAGCCGGCTGGCTTAAAAAAGCCGTCGTGATTATTGACCCAAGCAGTAATCCTGATGGAAACAATAGATATACCCAGTTTATAAAAAGCGTTTCCCATAAAAATGCACATCCCGGACCCATAGACCGTGAACACATGGAGCCATGGCCCGGCGGAAGATATAATCACTACCTTTTTGATTTGAATAGAGATTGGGCATGGCAAACTCAGATTGAAACCTCCTCCCGAATTGCCCTGTACAACCAATGGATGCCCCATATTCATGCAGATTTTCACGAAATGGGATATAATGCAAATTATTATTTTGCTCCGGCTGCAGAACCACTGCATCAATACATAAGTGATTTTCAACGAAAAGTGCAAACTGATATCGGAAAAAATCACGCAAAACACTTCGATAAAAACGGTTGGCTCTATTTTACCCGGGAAATTTTTGACCTCTTCTACCCCAGCTATGGCGATACCTATCCTACATACAACGGCGCCGTAGGAATGACCTATGAACAAGCAGGTCATGGCAGATCAGGACGCGCTATTTTGCTTAATAATGGCGATACCCTTACAGTGGAAGATAAAATAAGACACAATACAGTTGTAGCACTGTCCACCATCGAAGAGTCAGTTCGACAGGAAAAGGATATTTTGAATCAATTTGAACAATATTTTCAGCAAAGTGCAAAACATCCGAAAGGAATTTATTCATGGTATCTGCTCAAAAATGATCCTGGTCTGACAAGACTGACAAAACTATTGGACAAAACAGGCATATCCTATCAATATGTCAGTGCTTCCTCAAAATTGAAGGGGTATCATTATCAAACAAGTAACGAGCAGTCGGCAGAAGCAGAAATAGGTGACGTTGTTATCAGCGCAAAACAACCCAGGTCCGTATTACTGCAGATTCTGATGGAAGAAGAATCCGAATTGTCAGATTCCTTGACCTATGATATCTCTGCATGGTCATTACCCTTTGTGTACGACGTAAATTGCTATGCCTTTAAGGAAAATCCTGGTCTCAAGACTAACACGGCAATACCATTACCTGTAAATACTGATTGTAAAGAGGCATCATATGCGTATGCATTTAAATGGAACGATCCTTCATCTTCTACGCTGCTGGCAAGCCTTTATAAAAAAGGTTACAAAGCCAGGGTAACATTAAAGAAAGCCAAATTCAATGGTCAAAGCCTCGAGCCAGGTGACGTAATTATCACCCGTGGAGATAATAAATGGAAAAATAATTTTGACCAAGATATTCAGGCTATACTTCAACATAAAACGATTTGCCTTTCTTCCGGATTTTCAGACGAGGGTGGCGATCTTGGAGGTTACGCTTTCAGTATTTTAGAGGAACCAAAAGTGCTGCTGCTTTCTGGCGAAGGTACAGATGCCAATGCATTTGGCGAGGTATGGTTTTATTTCGAAAATCATCTGAACTACCCTGTTTCAGTAGTGGATGCTAGAAAATTTGATCCTTCATTTTTGAAATCGTACAATTGTCTGATTATACCAAATGGATATTACAGATGGGAGGAAAGTAAAATGAAAGCCATTTCAGACTGGGTATCAAAAGGAGGAAAGCTGATATTGATGGAAAATGCTGTGCAAGCATTCAGTGGAGATGATGCTTTGAAACTCGACAATTATCTGACGGATGAAGAGAAAAATGAAAAGGAAAAAGCACAAAAAAATCAGGAACTTCAAGAATTGGTAAAACCTTATTTGGGACAGGAAAGAAGAGAAATCAGCAAAGGAACTGCCGGTGCCATTGTTTTGAATGATGTAGACAATACCCATCCGCTGGGCTATGGATTACATAGAACCTATTACAGCCTAAAAACCAGTGCAAGCAGTTTCCCCATTCAAAAAAACATGTGGAATGTCATAAAGGTCCCGGATCAATATAAAAAATACGGTTTTATTGGTCATCAGCTTAAAAAAGAAATAGCAGGATCTCTTAGTTTTGGCGCCAGAAACCACGGTCAAGGTTTTGTAATTTATATGAATGACAACCCGCTATTTCGAGGATTTTGGGATAAAGGATTTCATGTGTTTTCCAATGCCATATTTTTTATGGTCAATGCGGAAGATGGTATATAATCTCCAATTGATTTTCAGAAAAAAAGAGCTATCACATTGCTAAAAACTTATTATTGAGGGTATAAGCCTGCGATTTGTTATTGTTGAAGCAAAGCATACAAATGCAATGTATTTGGATTTACGCTTTTGACAAATAACTTTCATAGCTTCATTGGCTTTAAATTTAATAGCGGCTTATAAATTATCTTTTTTTTGTGCATTGGCCATCATTTTATACGTCCAGGTTTTAATTATTGTAAATTTGTACTTTAATGGAAAGAGTGCCCAGCTTAAACAATTTCTGATTTATGATTTCGATACCTGCAACAAGTGATTTCAGCCTTCATAATATTCCTTTCGGTTGTGGCTTAATTAATAATCAATTTCGTGCTTGTACACGCATAGGTGATTACGTTATTGACCTTGAGGAATGTAGGATAAAGGATGTATTTAAAGATCTAACTCAAATGCTAGAGCATACTCTGGTTCAGCCCAATCTCAATGACTTCATCGCCCTGGGTAAAACAACTACCTCCGAAGTAAGAAATATGGTCATTCAACTTTTTACTTCAAATGCATGGTCTGAAAAAAATATTACGCTTTATCCGGCAAATGAGATTAAAATGATTCTGCCAGTTAAAGTAGGTGATTATACAGACTTTTATTCCAGCAGAGAGCACGCTACAAATGTGGGCGTGATGTTCAGAGATCCACAAAATGCCCTATTGCCAAACTGGCTACATCTACCCGTAGGATACCATGGAAGAGCGTCATCCATATGTGTGTCTGATACCCCAGTTATTCGGCCCAAAGGTCAGATTTTACCAGTTGATTCAGATACACCTGTTTTTAGTCCAACACAACAACTGGATTTCGAACTGGAGATGGGATTTATTATTGGAAAAAATACAAGATTAGGTCAAATATTATCTACCAAGGAAGCAGAAGCCTACATTTTTGGCATGGTACTTTTCAATGACTGGTCAGCAAGAGATATCCAAAAATGGGAATATGTACCTCTTGGACCCTTCCTGGCAAAGAATTTTGCATCAACTATGTCTCCTTGGATTGTCACCATGGAAGCACTTGAACCCTTTAAAGTCATGGGGCCAATACAACATCCTGAGGTGCTACCCTATCTTGAATATGAAGGACCTAAAAATTATGATATAAACCTCTCCGTTACCATTCACACTTCAAATGGGGTGGCTAAAGAGGTTTCGCACTCCAACTTCAAATATATGTACTGGAATATGTGCCAGCAATTGGCCCATCATACTGTAAATGGCTGTAATATAAATGTCGGAGATGTCATGGCATCGGGTACTATCAGCGGCCCTACACCTGACAGCTATGGATCCATGCTGGAAATAGCCTGGAAAGGTACAAAGCCCGTAAAAATGCCAGACGAATCAGAACGCAAATTTATTTTGGATTATGATACGGTTACACTTAAAGGTTGG
>JAUMBJ010000076.1:0-9348 GCA_032115755.1 Saprospiraceae bacterium | reverse complement strand
AGGTTCAAAACCCAAGGATTCCAAATAAGTAAGTGCTGCTCTGCTCTTACCGCAGCGTGGATTGTGTAAAAGAATCATGTATGTATTTTTTGGTAAAATTAATGATTATTTAAATGGTTCTAATTTAGATGTCACCGTAATAGCGAAACACTATTACATGTATGGTCCCACAAGACAGAGTTTTCAAAACCAGGCAAATGATGGTTTGCATGAATAATTCGCATAGTCATGTAAATGACGATTCTTAAAATAATATGTATATTCACAGCGTATTAAAACACACTGAAAATACTAATATGATGAGATCATCCCATTTATGGGTTTTACAGAAAATTGGGCTTAATACATTTTTTACGCTGGCTTTTTCTTTAGTTGGTATAATCGTGTATGGTCAAAATAGTGATGAGCCTAAAACAGTTACGGAAACGTATTTTATAAGGAATGCCCATATTGTTCAGAAGCCGGGAGTTGTCCTTAAAAACCATCACCTCATTATACGAAAGGGTATGATTGATGAAATTGGTACTAATATTACCCCACCATTTGATGCCCAGATCATTCCAGCAGATTCTATGTATGTATATGCAGGCTTTATTGATGCTTTTTCGCATACAGGAATACCCAAAGTTGAAAATAAAGACAGACCTAAAGTCAGTGATCCCGGCAATCCACCCAACGATATAGCAGGCATAACTCCACAACTGGAGGCTGCAGATTATTATAAAGCATCGGATAAATCTGTGGCAGATCTTAGAGCTGCAGGATTTGTGATTAGCCATGCGTCTCCAAGAGTAGGGATGCTGCCCGGGAAAACATCAGTTTTTTCAATGAAAGATGGTGAACCAGATCAACTCATGATTAAAAGTAATGTTGGCTTGACAAGTCAGTTTCAATACAACAGGGGCGTCTATCCTTCTACCGTCATAGGAGTCATTGCAAAATTTAGGGAATTGTATAAAAATGCTGAGATCATGTCAGCATTTGAAGACAAATTTGCTCAGAATCCCCTTGGTTTACAAAGGCCAAATCCTACCAAAGAGTGGACGGCACTTTATCCGGTGGTGAAAAAGAAAATGCCGGTATATTTTATTACCCCAGATGTAAATGATATGCACAGAGCAATTGCATTGAAAAAAGAACTTGGCTTTGACATGACGTTGGTAGAAGTTCAGGAAGGTTGGACATTGGTTGATGAAATCAAGAAAAATCAATTGAAAGTACTGTTAAGCCTTGACCTCCCTGAGTTAAATCAAAAAGATGACAAAAGCAAGAAAACAGAAAAAGATACGCTCTCCAAAACTATAACCGAGGAGAAAAAGAAAGAGCAGTCACCAGAAGAAATAGCGTTTGAAAAAAGAAAGGAAAATGCGGTTAAGGAAAGACTTACGCAGGCAGCTGTTTTTGAAAAAGCAGGTATACCTTTTGCATTTTCTACCCTCAATGTAAAGCCAGGGGATATAGCTAAAAATGTCAGGTTGCTGATCATGAACGGTTTATCTGAACAGGCTGCACTGCATGCGCTTACTACTTACCCCGCAACATTACTCGGAATATCATCATTTTGTGGAACCATCGAAAAAGGGAAAACTGCCAGCCTTATCATTACAGATAAGTCATATTTTGAAGAAAAATCTTCTATAAAGTATCAATTTATTGAAGGAAAAAAATATGATTATTTAAGCAAGCCAAAAGCCAATAACAACGCTTCTAAGGACGGTAATACTTCCACATTTAAAGGTAAATGGTCTTATACCACAGATGTTATGGGACAAAAGCAGACAGGAAATTTGAATATAACCTTACAAAATGGTGAGTATGTTGTTCGTGTTACCAGCGATGAAAATCCTACCAAACCGGAAATAGCCAAAGATGTTAAGGCAGAAGGTAAAAAATTGAACTTCGCGGTTACCTATTCCAATGGTTCAGCTAATATGAAAATTGATTTTGATCTGAGTTTTGAAGGTAAAACTTTTGAAGGCAATATTGGCGTTGGAGATTTTGGAGCCTTTCCTGTTAAAGGGGAATGGGAGTCTGATCCAAATTAATAAATTTTAAAAAAACAACAGATGAACAGAATCATATATTTGATTGGACTAATGGTTACTTTGAATGCATTAAATCTGAATGCACAAGGTAATTTGCTTATAAAAAATGGTCATGTACTGACCATTACCCAGGGCAATAAACCTTCAACTGATATTTTAATCCAAAATGGAATAGTTACCAAAATTGGTAGTCAACTTTCGGCTCCGGAAAATACCCAGATAATTGATGCAGCAGGAAAGTATGTCATGCCTGGAATTATTGATGCACATTCTCATATTGCTATCGATGCTGTAAATGAAGCTACCAATCCAAATACGGCAGAAGTTAACGTCGGAGACGCTTTAAATCCGCAGGATATAGCCATTTATCGCGCGCTTGCAGGGGGGGTTACAGTTTCACATGCGATGCATGGATCAGCCAATGCTATTGGTGGACAATGCGAAACCATAAAACACAGATATGGTGTTACAAATCCTGAGGAACTCCGCATGAAAGATGCACCACGGACGATAAAATTTGCATTGGGAGAAAACCCCATGAGGGTGCATGGAGAGGGCAATAAAATTTCTCCAGCAACAAGAATGGGTGTAGAGCAGGTATTTAGGACAGCTTTTTCAGAGGGAAGATTATATATGAAAGCATGGGATGATTATAAAAAAGGAGTCCTAAAATCACCACCGATATACAATTTAAGGTTAGAGACAATTGCCGATATTTTAAAAGGTAATATTATCATTCAATGCCACTCTTACAGAGCTGATGAAATACTCATGCTTATGAAGGTATTGAAAGAATTTAATATTCAAAAAATATGTTTCCAGCATGTCAACGAAGGCTTCAAGGTAGCTCCTGAGCTCGCCGCATTTGGTGCTGGTGCAAGTGTATTTGCCGATTGGTGGGCATATAAATTTGAGGTATATTATTCTACGGCATATAATGCTGCCATTTTGACGAGAAATGGGGTCGTTACCTCTATCAATTCAGATTCGGATGATTACATACGACATCTTTATCTTGAGGCTGCTAAAACACAGAGATATGGCGATTTAACAGATGATGAGGCATTGGCACTCATCACAATAAATCCAGCCAAACAATTGGGAATTGAACGAAGAGTGGGATCCATTGAAGTTGGAAAGGAAGCAGATATTGCCATATTTAGTGCACACCCCTTATCCGTATATACTATACCCCAGATGACTATAGTAGATGGTGTTATCAGATTTGATATTCAAAAGGATGGTGATGACATGCGATTAATGGCCGACCCCAAAGATAAATATTCAGGTTTTATGGAAGACTGTCGCTATGATGAAAATAATACTTGTATGAGAGATGTCGCTGAGTTTTTACTGAGCAATAGTCATGCAGATTATTTGAGATTTATTTATTCCAAAAATCATGCACATTAAATCAAAAAGATATGTTATCTATAAAAAATATAAAGGCGATTTTAATTGGTGTAGCAGTTGTACTGGTCTTAAATTTACATGCTCAGCAGGTAAAGAAATCTCAACCCGGTCCTTTTTTATTGAAAAATGCCACCATTCACACCATCACCAAAGGCACTTTTGTAAGTGATATACTGATAGAAAAAGAAGTCATCAAAGAAATAGGTAAAAACATCAGTGCCGGCTCAGATGTAAAAATATTGGATTGCACAGGTAAGCATATTTATCCCGGATTTATTGATGCAGGGACCAGGCTCGGACTTTCTGAAATCGGAGCTGTATCGCTTACCAATGACTACAGTGAGCTGGGAGATTTTATTCCCCATATGAAGGCACTCACAGCCGTAAATCCCAATGCTGTTGCTATTCCTGTTACTCGGGTAAACGGTGTAACCACGGTACTTGCCAAACCTGAGGGAGGCAGATTTCCGGGTACAGCTGCATTAATTGATCTGCATGGATACACTCAGGATCAGATGTATGCAGGAGCAGAAGCAGTACTCATGAATTTTCCTTCTGCAGGGCGCAGAGGTCGCTGGGACAGAAGATCTGATGAAGACATTCAAAAGGACATTGAAAAGGGAATGGAAAAATTGAATTCCATTTGGGATAAGGCAGTTTTGTATGCTACTATTGATTCTATGGGCAAAGCCAATCAGAAACTTAGGGAGGACTATAACCCTCAAATGGATGCTCTATTGCCTGTTGTTAGGGGACAAGCACCATTATTCATAGAGGTGAATACAAAAGCGGATATCGAACAGGCATTGAAGTGGATAAAAGATCGTAAGATTAAAGCAGTTTTTACGGGTGTGGCTGAGGGTGGACGAGTGGCAGATAAGCTCGCAGAGGTGGGAATAAATGTTATTACCGGTCCGGTCATCCGAGTTCCTGGCAGGAGTGAGGCCAGATATGATGATGCTTACACCAATGCATCAAGAATGCAGAAAGCTGGTGTAAAAGTAGCAATTCGAAGCAATGATGCCGAAAATGTTAGAAATCTTCCGTTCCATGCTGCCTATGCCGCTGCCTATGGAATGGGTATCGAAGAAGCCCTTAAATCCATAACCATACATCCTGCGTCTATCCTTGGGGTTGACAAATTATATGGAAGTATAGAGACAGGTAAAATTGCTAATCTCATCGTTACAGACGGAGATCCATTTGAGCCAAAGACAAAAATCTCCTCATTATTTATTAGGGGATGGAATGTTCCTTTGGAAAGCAGGCAAACCTTGTTATATGATGAGTTTTTAAACAGGGATCCGGGACTTAAATAACTATTTTTCCAGCATTTCACTTTTGTGAGGTAAAATTTATGACCAGATTAAAATATAGTTGTCTTGGGCTATTACTTATGGTGAGTACATCATTTTTGGTGGCAGGGATTTCTGTATATCCAGGAGATACATCCGAACTGGTAATTCTTTATACTGATGACCTCCACGCCCATGTAGAACCGCATCTTTCTAGACAAATGCATCCCACCAGGAAAGTAGGCGGATTTGCGCGTATAGCTTCTTACGTCAGGCAACAAAAGAAAATGCATAAAAATGTAGTTTACGTTGATGCCGGTGATTATTTCTCTGGTCCATATGTCAGTTTTTTGACAAAAGGGGCAGCTATTATTGATATTATGAATGCCATGCCCTTGGATGTAACTACCATTGGTAACCACGAATTTGATCATGGCTGGCAAAATGCTCGTTTACAATTAAAAAAAGCCACATTTCCAATAGTCAATGCCAATATTGTGCTTGATTCGACTTTGCAAAATCCACGTAAAGGGGTGCCATTTTGGAATAAACCATTTCATATTGTAGAAACAGGGGGTTTGAAAATAGGCATTATAGGTGTCCATGGACGATTTGCTTTTTTTGATACGACATCGCCTGAAATGGTGCAAGGGGTAGAAATTTTGGATGAAAGGGAGCAGGTGAGGGCATGGATTGCCGAATTAAAATCAAAAACGGATATCATTTGTGTTTTGGCACACCAAGGAATACCTGGAAGGCAATCATCGGAAGGTAATTCTGACGTATCCCGAAACTTGCAGACGGATATTTTAATGGCCGAAGCGGTAGATGGAATTGATTTGCTGGTGACCGGGCATGCCCATCAGGGTACGCCGGAGGCCATAAAATCAAATGATTGTCTTATTGTTTCTACCAATGCGCTCGGAATGGAGGTTGGTAAAATTGTTTTAAAAATAGACAGATCAACCAAGCGCATTATAGCTCATGTAAACAAACTTGATACGATTTTTGAAGATGTATACTTTCCGGATAGTCTGGTTCATGCCAGAATACAATTTTGGAAAGATTCACTAAGTCAGGTTGCCGGTGAGGTTTTGTGTTCTATATCCGAGCCCCTTGGCAGGTCTTATGGCCAGGAATCTTTATTAGGAAATTTTGTAGCTGATGCCATGGCGGCCAAGATGCCTGATAGCGATTTTACCCTGGTCAACAGCGGTGCCCTTAGGGTAGATATTCCGGGTCCTCAGGTGAGTATGGGTGATCTGCTGTCGGCATTTCCTTTTCCCAATACATTGGTTGAAGTGACAATAGAGGGAAAATACCTGAAACAAATATTTGAACATGCGGCAGGATTAACCAATGGTATTTTACAAGTTTCCCATAATGTGCGATACAGCTATAATACCCATAAGCCTATCGGCCAAAGAATGGAATCATTATACATAAATGGCCAGCCTTTATCACCAGATAAAACATATCGTGTAACCGGGCCTAATTTTGTGACTGATGGGGGTGATGGATATACTGCATTCAAGTACGCCAAAGAAATGAAAAACTCCAATATTTATGTGGTAGAGGCTATGGCTGAATTTTTAAAAAATAAGCAATTCTACACGCCAAAACTGGAGGGAAGAATTCAAGTACATTCAAAATAAGAAATTTTAGGAATTTAATTACCAGCCATCGCCGTCAATAATATTTCCTAGACCTCCAAGAACGCTTCCTTCATCT
This sequence comes from Saprospiraceae bacterium, assembly GCA_032115755.1. Classification (GTDB taxonomy): domain Bacteria; phylum Bacteroidota; class Bacteroidia; order Chitinophagales; family Saprospiraceae; genus OLB9. Next base: position 2,864 of record JAUMBJ010000076.1, on the reverse strand, counting down.
TTTCGACCGTAACCACCCGCATGCGTCATAATCCTATCTGCGAGTCTACTGAAAGGAAGTGTCTGTATCCATACTTTCCCTGGTCCTGCCAGCGTTGCAAAAAATAGGCCTTCTCCTCCAAAGAGGGCATTTTTTATACCTTTGACGAAAGTAATATCATAATCAACATGCTGGGTAAAAGCAACAAGACATCCTGTATCGACGCGAAGCACTTCGCCTTGTCTTAGTTCTCTTTCTACAATATAGCCTCCAGCATGCATAAAGGCAAGTCCATCACCTTCCAGTTTTTGCATGATAAAGCCTTCTCCCCCGAAAAATCCACGTCCTAATTTTTTTGAAAATTCTATACCGACGCTGGTTCCTTTTGCGGCACACAGGAAAGCATCTTTCTGACAAATTAATTTTCCCTGATATTCGGTAAGATCGACCGGAATTATTTTTCCTGGATATGGGGATGCAAAAGAAACCTTAGCTTTTCCATGTCCCAAGTGTGTAAATGCCGTCATAAAGAGTTTTTCTCCTGTTAGTAATCTCTTACCGGCACCCATGAGTTTTCCCATAAACCCCTGGTCTTCAACTGATCCGTCTCCAAAAATGGTCTGCATTTCAATTTGATTATCCATCATCAGCATGGAGCCGGGCTCTGCAATGACGGTTTCTTGTGGATCCAATTCGATTTCCACAAATTGCATTTCTTCTCCATAGATTTTGAAATCTATCTCATGTGCATTTTTCATTTTTTCATTTTTTACTTGTAATACGTTGTAACAATGATCTAAAACTTAAAATGGAATCTTTGATGCGTAAAATGTTCACAACCTGCGCGCGCTATTGAATCTTTTATGCATGTCGATTTCATGATACATGTTTTATTTATGTAACTATGATCAGGTAGAATTTGTTGCTTGAAACAATCGGATTTAGAGTAATAACAAAAAAATATAGACATATTGATCTTCATTGAAGACTAAATTATAAGACTTCCTGACAGAGATTACAATTTTTGCGCTGCTTTTATACGTATATTTGCACTTTAATATCCATTATATCAAAGCAATATGCTGTATCTTCAACTGGAGAATGTCTCGCGCTCCTATGGTGAAAAAATTCTTTTAAAAAATGTTAGCTTTTCTATCAGTAAAGGAGATAAAATAGCACTTATTGCCAAAAATGGATCGGGAAAAACGACATTACTTAAAATACTTGCGGGAATCGAGCGTGCTGAAGGTGAAAATGCCAAAGTACAATTCGCAAAGGGTTTACAAATTTCCTTTTTGACGCAGGATCCTGAATTTGACAAGGAGGCCACTGTCCTGGAAACGGTGTTTGATTCGGAAAACGATGCCATTAAGGCCATTCGAGATTATGAATATGCGGTAGCCCATCAAGAACAGGACCTTTTGGAGCAATGTATTTCAAGGCTTGACGATCTTAAAGCTTGGGATACGGAGGTAAGGATTAAAGAGGTATTACATAAATTGTTGCTAACGGATCTGGACCAAAAGGTAGGACAAATGTCTGGGGGGCAGAAAAAAAGGCTTGCTCTGGCCAGAATTTTAATCGAGGAACCCGAATTTGTCATTCTTGACGAACCTACCAACCATCTCGACCTGGATATGATAGAATGGCTCGAAAGTTATTTGACCAAATCTGCCATAACTTTATTTATGGTCACGCATGATCGTTATTTTTTAGATAACGTCTGTAATGAAATCATGGAACTTGATCAGGGACAAATTTTTATATACCGAGGCAATTACACGACATATCTGGAAAAAAAGGAAGCCAGAATGCAAAATGAAGCTGCCAATGCCATAAAGACAAAAAAGTTATATCTGCGTGAATTGGAATGGATGCGACGTCAGCCACAAGCCAGGACAACAAAAGCAAAATCCAGAATCGACGAATTTTATGACATTAAGGATAGGGCCATGGTATCTGTGGACCAGGATGAACTTAAGATTAATATTCAGGCTGCGAGGCTTGGATCAAAAATTCTGGAATTACACCAGGTGTCAAAGAAATATGGCGACAAGATCATCATGGAGCCATTTAGCTATAAATTCAAACGAGGTGAGCGGGTAGGTATCATAGGACCTAACGGGACAGGAAAATCAACTTTTCTAAAATTGATCACGCGACATATTGCTCCAGATACTGGAAAAATAGTTGTTGGGGATACCATCGTATTTGGCTATTATTCACAAGACGGACTGATACTTTCAGAAGACAAGACTGTGCTTGAGGTCATCCGCGATATAGCGGAATACATTCCCTTGGATAAAGGTCAGAAAATGACGGCAGAGACTTTATTGGAAAGATTTTTATTTCCAAGATCACAACACAGGGTTTATGTATCTCAGTTAAGTGGGGGAGAAAAAAGAAGGCTGTATTTATTGACTATACTGATGAAGAATCCAAATTTTTTGATTCTGGACGAACCTACAAATGATTTGGATATATTGACATTAAATGTGTTGGAAGATTATCTCATAGATTTTCCGGGATGTCTGATAATAGTGACCCACGATCGGTATTTTATGGATAAAATAACCGACCATATATTTGTATTGGAAGGGGGTGGAAAAGTACGGGATTTCAATGGCACCTATACAGAGTATAGAATGGCACAGAAGGAAAAAATAAAAACTTCTGAAACTAAATCTGAGGAATGGCTACCCACGACAAATAATAAGCCAGTCACCAACGCCAAAGCTGACTTTGAGTATAGGAAAGAATGCAATAGAATTGAAAAGGAAATTCAAAAGCTTGAGGACAAGAAGGCGGAAATATTGCAACAGTTTGAAGTGTCAGATATCAGCCCGGACAAGATTTTGGAATTGTCACAACAGCTAAACACAATC
>JAUMBJ010000075.1:0-4374 GCA_032115755.1 Saprospiraceae bacterium | reverse complement strand
TTTATAGCGGATTTGATTACCTTAGATCGGCATGGTATACCATAAAATTAAAATTAATCAATATCGATATTCCCATTGCTATTGGAATATTGACTTTATTTGGTAGAAGTACATTTGAAATATTATCTGGATCAGGTGAGGGATATCTTGACAGTCTGGTAGGTTTCATATTTTTTCTCCTAATTGGTAAATGGTTTCAGAATTACACCTTTTCCTCCATATCTTTTGATAGAAACTATAAATCCTATTTTCCTATTTCAGCAATGGCTCTTAAGGATGGACACTGGCAATCTAAAACACTGGATAAAATAAACCCGGATGATATAATATTAATACGAAACGAAGAACTTATACCTGCTGATGCAGTTCTTGAGCAAGGTGAAGCATTTTTGGACTATAGTTTTGTAACTGGCGAAGCAGATGTCGTCAGAAAGTTCCCAGGAGATAAAGTTTTTGCAGGTGGTAAACATACAGGCAAACAAATTTTGCTTAAAGTACTAAAAAAAGTCGACCAATCCTATCTAACCTCCTTATGGGACGAGGATAGTTTCTCATTAGATAAACGCCAGCGAACCCAAATGCTTATATTTAAAATTGGCAGATATTTTACGGTATCTATCCTGTTTATTGCATTTGTCACGCTATTCTATTGGCTTTCTATGGATAGAAGTATGGCCTTTAATAGTTTTACAGCTGTCTTAATAGTGGCATGCCCTTGCGCGCTTTCACTTGCTATACCATTTACCTATGGAAATATATTAAGACTTGCTGGTACAATGGGGTTTTATATAAAAAATGTAGAAGCTATTGAACGCACTCAACAGTCCGATCTCGTAATTTTTGACAAAACAGGCACCATAACAGACTACAAAAAAATTAAACTAAATTGGAAAGGCAAGGAATTGAATCCACATCAAAAAGCGATTGTTAAGTCCCTTGCCTTTCAATCAAATCATCCCTTGAGTAAGGCTATATTTTTAGAAATGGATGATATAGAAATTAAACTACCTGAAACTTTTGTAGAAATACCCGGAGGAGGACTTACGGGTAGCATTGGAAGTGATTTTGTGCGTATAGGTTCCTATGCTTTCATTTTTGGAAAAAATGAGAATAAGGATGAAAGAGGAGTTTTTGTAGAAATCAACCATGAAAATATGGGGTACTTTGAAGTATTCCATAAATATCGAGAGGGAGTTTTTAAAACACTGCGTGTGTTATCCGAAAAATTTCCAGTACAGATTCTATCAGGTGACCACATTAGAGAGAGAGACAGGTTACTAGTAGATTTCCCATTTCTTGCAAAACTGAAATTTCAACAATCCCCTCTTGATAAACTTAATCACATAAAAGAGGAGCAAAAAAAGGGTCATCAAATTATTATGATTGGCGATGGACTCAATGATGCAGGTGCATTAAAGCAAGCCAATGTAGGCATAGTAATATCTGATCAATCCAATAACTTTACACCAGCATGTGATATTATTGTTGATGCAGCAAAATTTGAAAAATTGTTGCCATTTTTACGTATGCTTAAAAAAACTAGAATCCTGATTTGGGGAGCGTTAATACTAGCCTTATGCTACAATATGATTGGATTATGGTTTGCTGTCCAGGGACTTTTATCGCCAGTTGTAGCAGCCATTTTAATGCCCGTAAGTTCTATATCTGTCATGAGTTTTGGAATGATAAGTAGCTACCTGCTTTTTAGAAAGTACCTCACTAAATAAAGTATTTTATGTATTAATCCCCAAATGTCGTTTTCTTATGTTCCTCTTTAGCTCTGGGATTATATTTTACCATTAAATTAATCCACAACGATCTGGAAAATCTTATTAGTGGTAAATAAGTCAAAACTGCAACTCCTACCAACAAGAGCATCGAGGAATTAACGGACATGTCAAAAATAATTATACAACATCCCACAACACCTAAAAAAAAGAAACCGGAAAGTATATATGACAAAAACATAGCCCCGTAATAAAATCCGGGTTCAGGTAAATATTGCTGACCGCATTGTGGACATTGATCAGGCATATCGACAGGTTTAGTAATTTGCATAGGCTTTACGAAAAGATTACCATCCTGGCATCTTGGACATTTGCATAAAACGGCATTTACTATAAAATTTCTCTTATTCAAGGGTTTATTTTTTTAGGTTATTTGATTTTTCTATCACTTGTAATTCCAATTCTTCTTTAAAATTTAACAGGCGCTTCATCAGCGAATTATCATGTGTAGCCAAAATAGAAACCGCTAAAATGCCTGCATTCTTAGAACCATTTAGGGCAACTGTGGCAACTGGAACACCATTTGGCATCTGCAAAATTGACAAAATAGAATCCCAGCCATCTATAGAATTTGAAGATTTAATGGGTACTCCAATGACAGGCAATGACGTTAAAGAAGCTACCATGCCAGGTAAATGCGCAGCTCCTCCTGCTCCTGCAATGATCACCTTAATTCCTCTGGAATATGCATTTATTGCATAATCAAACATCTTTTGCGGGGTTCTATGAGCCGAAACGATATCAAGCTCATAAGATATATCAAACTTTTCCAGGATGTCTGCTGCATCTTTCATTACAGTGAGATCTGAATCTGAGCCCATTATAATGCCCACTTGAGGATTTTTCATACGATATTTATTGATTTATGATGTATTATATGCTGTTTTTGTAACTAGCTATTTATGGCTTGTGTATAGGTGATAATTTATATTCCAATTATTGACTTTTATTAAAAATTATCCTGGAATTATGTATGAACAGCTGTCTATATTTACGATACGATTTTTAATGTTTGTTTTACTACCTTGGCTTTTTCAATCGCATCATGTATATTATTGCTTATAATAGTTACATGACCCATTTTTCTGAATGGCTTGGTTTCTTTTTTTCCATATAAATGTAGATACACACCAGGCATATCCAAAACTTGTTCCATATTTAAATATACAGCCCTGCCGTAATGCGATACTTCTCCTAACAGGTTGACCATAACAGAAGCATGATGAATGCCGGTATCACCCAGCGGCCAATTGAGCATACATCTTAAATGCTGCTCATATTGTGACGTATAATTCGCTTCTATAGTCTGATGACCACTATTGTGAGGTCTTGGTGCAACTTCGTTTACCAATATTTCTCCACTTCTAGTTACAAACATTTCTACTGCCAGCAAACCAACAATTTCAAAGTCAGCTGCCAATTTACATGCGAGTGCAGTAGATTTTGTTTGAATGTCGTTGGAAGCTTCAGCGGGGCAAAACAAAAATTCTACCAAATTGGCTTCCGGATGGAATTCCATTTCCACAACCGGGAATGCTGTCATTCTTCCATCCTCATTTCTGGCTACAATAACTGAAATTTCCTTAGAGATATCTACCATGTCTTCTACAACAGATGGTGCATCAAAAACTGATTCCAGCTGATTATGCTGTCTAATTATCTGTACACCTTTCCCGTCATAACCATCCTTGCGTAATTTCTGTACAAAAGGATATGTTATAGTATTGGATTCAATGGCCTCTAAAATGGCTTTTTTGTTTTCATAAAGTGCAAAATTACTGGTTGGAATTTGATGTGTTTTATAAAATAATTTTTGTAATCCTTTATCGATGATAACTTTTAATACCGAAGGCTGAGGGTAAACTTTTTTACCTTCATTTTCCAATAATTCAAGAGCAGCTAAATTAACACTTTCTATTTCAATAGTAATGATATCCATTTGCTTTCCAAATCGATATACATCCTCAAAAGAAGTAATATTACCCTGGGTAAAATGTGCACATGTATTCGAAGCAGGACATTCGACATCGTTTTCAAGAATATGCATATTCAAATGATATCTACTTGCTGCCTGACAAAGCATTTTACCTAGTTGTCCACCTCCAAGTATACCAATTTTTTGATTTTCCATAGACTTATACCTTTACAGCAAATAACTATTTTTAACCTATTGACGCAACCTCTTCTTCAAACATAATTTGGAAAAATAAATCTTTGTAAATCACTCCATCATCATTATTCCCCCCAATTCCTTTAGATTTTAAATCTGAAATTTTCAATACCTCAATGATTTTTTTAAGATGACTTAAGTTGTAATTCCGGGCAGCATCCCTATATTCCTTAACAAAATACATATTGCCAAGTCCAAGTAATCGCATAAGGTTGGCATCATTCTCCTTTGAATGATATTTTACGATTAAAATTTTATAAAAATAATTGAAAAGACTTGAAATAGCTGGAATAACAGGATTAAGTTTTGTATTTCTTACAAAATAGTCGACAATCCTGCTTGCTTTGGTAAAATCTTTTACAGCAATTGCTTTTTGAAATTCAAAAATATTATACTCTTTACTGATACCAATATTTT
>JAUMBJ010000074.1:0-9561 GCA_032115755.1 Saprospiraceae bacterium | reverse complement strand
TCTGCTCTTGTTTGAACTCATTTCCTTAAGAAGCAAATTGCCTTTGGTTCAGCAGCAAATGGATCCATTTTTGGAAAATTTATCTTTGCAATTAGAAAACGAGTATGGATGGACTACTGAAAAGCAACTGGAATGGTTAAGAAACTCTCTTACCAATGCATCGCAAGACCTGGCAAATTACTTTCAAAATTTTGTAGAAACCACCATAAAGACTTTATTTGATCTATTGATTATTCCCATTTACATATCACTTATTCTATTATATAGAAAAAAGCTCATAGATTTATTAACAGTTATGGTGCCGGAAACTTATCGGCAAAGGTTTCCTGCTGTAATACAGGATACCGTTGAAATTTTTTCACGATTTGTGAGGGGCATCATGATGGTATATGTAATAGTGGGCATTCTAAATGGATTTGGTCTTTGGGCGCTTGGCGTTAACAATCCATTCTTATATGGAATGATTAGTGCAGTGATGACGATTATTCCATATATTGGCATCATGATAAGTGCCCTACTCCCAATTACTGTCACTTGGCTCGAAACAGCCTCGTTTTTACAACCGGTAGGAATTATTATTGTTTTTGTAACGGTGCAGTACTTGGAGGCAAATCTTATTTTCCCGTATATAGTTGGCAGATTTGTTCATCTCAATACATTTGTTACTATTATAGCTATGATGATCGGAGGATTAATCTGGGGGGTATCAGGAATGATTCTCTTTGTGCCATTACTGGCAATATTCCGTGTTGTTTCCAAACATTATCCAGAGCTAAAAATCTGGGAGAATTTTTTAGGTAATTGAAGAAAATTAATTATGAACCATTATTACCTCTTGTTAGGATCAAATCTGGGGGACAGCATTCAGATTATCAGAAATACACTAGAGAAAATCTCTAAAGATCTTGGCACCATAAGTGTCCAATCATCTTTTTATGAAACACAGCCATGGGGAAAAACAGATCAACCCAATTTTATCAATATGGCAATAGCGCTGGATTCCCAACTAACTCCTGAGCAGTTATTTGAGAAATTAAAAAATATGGAGGTAGAAGCAGGTAGAATACCCAGTGAAAAATGGGGGCCTAGAGCGCTAGATATCGATATCCTTTACGCTGGAGATACTATTATCGAGTCTGATAATTTAATCATTCCGCACAAAGGAATATACGAAAGAAACTTTGTACTCATTCCACTCATGGAAATTGCTGGAGAATTTGAAGACCCCGTAAAAAAAATCACAATTGATGACATCTATGATCAATGTAATGATACTTCAGAAGTATTCCTAATTGATCATGAAAACGAATAAACCTAAATCCTTTTAAGATTCCGCAAGAAAAGGATACCTGTAATCTCTGGGAGGTACAAAATTTTCCTTGATAGTCCTAGGCGAAGTCCATCTCAGCAAGTTCAGGTAACTGCCTGCCTTGTCGTTAGTTCCTGATGCCCTGCTTCCCCCAAAGGGTTGCTGACCAACCACGGCTCCGGTCGGCTTATCGTTGATATAAAAATTGCCTGCTGCATGTCTAAGTACCTTTATTGCAGTATTTAATGCATACCTGTCTTGACTAAATACAGCGCCTGTTAACGCATAGGGACCAGTTTTATCAACTAATGCAAGTGTTTCTTCCCAAGTATTATCGTCATAAACATATACGGTAAGTACTGGGCCAAACAATTCTTCGCACATCGTAATATATTCAGGGTCAAAAGTCTGAATAATCGTTGGGCTTATAAAATAACCATTTTCCTTACTGTAAGTCCCTCCAGCAACTATTTCAACATTTTTATCCTCTTTGGCAGCAGCAATAAATGAAGTTATTTTATCAAAGGCTTTTTCATCAATAACAGCATTTATAAAATGACTGAAATCCTCAGGATTACCCATGGTAAAAGAAGCCAGATCTTCCTGCAATTTAGATTTTACAGCTGGCCAAATGGACTTTGGAATATAGGCACGGGAAGCAGCCGAGCATTTCTGGCCTTGAAATTCAAATGCCCCACGACTAAGTGCTACAGCAACTTCTTCTGGTAGGGCTGATGCATGTGCAATAACGAAGTCTTTGCCCCCTGTTTCACCCACTATTCTTGGATAGCTTCTGTATGATGGCAGATTTTCCCCAATGGTCTTCCATAATTTTTGGAAAACACCTGTACTTCCGGTAAAATGAAGTCCAGCAAAATCAGGATGATTGAAAATTACCTCACCAGCTTCTGCGCCTCCAACAAATACTAGATTAATTACTCCCGGAGGTAATCCTGCTGCTTCAAAAATCTCCATAATTACATTTGCAGAATAAATCTGAGTTTCCGCCGGTTTCCAGACAATGGTATTACCCATCAATGCCGGAGCTGCACAAAGATTAGCAGCAATGGAAGTAAAATTGAATGGTGTCAGAGCGAAAACAAATCCCTCTAAAGCCCTGTATTCCAGTCTATTCCAGATTCCAGCAGCGCTTTCAGGCTGTTGGTTATAAATTTCTGTCATATACTGTACATTAAATCTTAAAAAATCAGCCAGTTCACAAACTGCATCAATTTCGGACTGAAATACATTCTTGGATTGTCCCAGCATGGTTGCTGCATTCATTTTAGCCCTAAATGGCCCGGCAAGCAAATCAGCAGCTTTTAGAAAAATGGAGGCGCGCTCTTCCCAAGGAAGGTTTTCCCATTGATTTTTGGCCTGCAGTGCAGCTTTAATAGCTGATTCTACGTGTGTCTTATCACCTACGGCATAATCTCCAAGTATATGATTAAGTTCGTGTGGAGGCCTTATTTCCTTTTTCTTTTCCGTGTATACCTTTTCAGCTCCAATATACATAGGAATGCTTATTCTGGAAGACTTCATTTTGGTTAACATACGTTTCAATTCATTCCGCTCCGTCGAACCAGGTGCATAATTTAGAATAGGTTCATTTTTAGCTTCCGGTACTTTAAAAAAGGCATTAGTCATATTGTAATATTTATTTATAATTATGGAGTTGTTCAGAAATAAAGCCAGGCACGAATGCAGAGACATCACCCTTACCACGGATAATTTCACGAACAATAGTGCTGCTTATATGTGAAAATTCAGGCTTACTTATAAGAAATACGGTTTCCAAATCCTTTCCAATAATGGTATTTAATTGAGAAATCGTTTTTTCATAATCAAAGTCAGAAGCATTTCTCAAGCCCCGAATAAGATAATGCGCATCCACTTGCCTGCAAAAATTGACGGTTAGTCCCTCAAATGATGCAATTTCCACGCGGGGTTGATCTGAAAACACTTGCTCAAGCCATTGCAATCTGGTTTCCAAAGGCAGAAGTGCCGATTTTTGCTGATTTATTCCTACAGCGACAATTATCTTTTCAAATAATGGCAGAGCTCGATTGACAAGGTCCAAATGACCATTGGTAATGGGGTCAAATGATCCTGGGAAAACGGCTATTTTGGGGGATGGTGAAGTGTTGCTGATATTCATGAGGTATCATTTAGGGTATTAAATTAATGCATTCGGTCTCCCCTAAGTGCCCTGTTTTGCATAATACTACTTTCAAATTCAAGCATTTCCTGCCATCTTTTTCTTACAGATTCCTCACCACAATATTGTTTGGCAAGATCAATAAATGTCCTGTAATGTCCGGCTTCAGATACCATAAATTCATGATAAAATGACTTTAGCGCTTCGTCAGAAATATGTAAGGAAAGCAACCTAAATCGTTCACAACTACGCGCTTCAATCATCGCTGAAATCAACAACTTATCCATTAGTCTTTCTGCATCCTTTCCTCCTTTTCGTTGAAACTTCATCAACTGTACGACATAATCATCACTTCTGTTTTTACCAAATTGATAGCCTCTCAACTTCAGCTCCTTGAGTACTTTTCTAAAGTGCCCCCATTCCTCTGCCACAATTGGTGTGAGTTCTTCAACCAGCGCTGTTTTTTCAGGAAACTGTATGATAAGCGAAATACAAGTCGAAGCTGCCTTTTGCTCGCAATAGGCATGGTCTGTTAAAATTTCGTCTATACTTTTCTCTGCAATATTTACCCAATATGGATCTGTAGCTAACTTAAGGCCAAGCATTCGTTTTTGGTTATACCGTATCAAAAAATTATGTACAAATATACGAAAAAACCAGCACTCCGGATCAAATTACTCGTCAGCCTTTATTAAATATGATATAATGGGCTGTTACGAAAAAATTTCTCAAGTATGGGATTGTGGAAACCCAGTAAAAAACGACTCTAGGTCTTAGGCCAAATTTATATTTGTATATTGGATTGACAAACCAAAACTTCTCTCCTAAGATTTTAAAATTATTATGTTTTAATATTTGGTACATTTGACCGATAGATATACCTGTTTCCTTTATTTCAATTAATTCTTGAATGGTATAATTTTTCTCTCCTGCTAAACGCAAAATTAGCCTATATATTTTAGTTGGTAGCAGATGAAACCATGGCAATACCTGTAATAGTTTATGGTTGCATATTTGCTGATGCCCTCCAAAAGGCATCTGCCAGGGTGGATAAGCAAAAAAAACTACCCCTCCTGGATTTAAAAACCCGGAAAGTCTGGCTATAAATTTGGATTGTTCAGGAATATGTTCAATGACATCTTTAAGCACGATGAGATCAAATTTAAATGATTCCTGGTCTACTGCAGTTACATCATAAATATTTTTATTGATAATTTCTGCACGACCAGCACTAATGTCCTCGGCCAGGAATTGCCTGGCGAGTGAGGCTCTGGTTTCGAGCAGTTCAATGCCAACACCTGTAGCATGCTCGTCTAAAAAGGCTTTGAGAACTCCTGCTTCTGCACATCCAATTTCAAGAATTTTACAATTGGATAAGGGCTTTTTGAAATACTGACGTATAAATGGAATTAGATAATGATGAGACACTTCCCTTTGCATAGAAAAGTATCTTGATTTGTCTTTATGAAACTCGTACATAAACCAGGGAGCCTATTGTCCTTTAAAACGTGGCATTCGTTTTTCTACAAAAGCAACAGCGCCTTCCTTTGCATCTTCACTACCCAGCGTTTTACCAAACGACAGATACTCCTTGACAAACCCATCTGTTGATTTGTCAAAAAAAGTATTGACCAATGCTATTGTCTGCGCAATAGCAAGAGGACCTTTTGTAGCTATTTTTCGGAGGTACTCCAATGCTTTTTCAATTTCACTTCCCTGCTCCACCACCTCATTAACTAGGCCAAACTGGAAAGCATTTTCTGCATTAATCATATCTGCAGAAAGCAAATAGTACATAGCTCGGGTTTTTCCTATCATTTGTATTAGCCGCTGGGATCCTCCATACCCTGGTACAAGTCCGAGATTCACTTCTGGCTGTCCGAATTTCGCCTTGGATCCTGCTATTCTGAGATGGCAAGCCATAGCCAGCTCACAACCACCACCAAGTGCAAAACCATTGATGGCCGCAACTACAGGTACATGAAATTGTTCAATTTTAAAAAATACATCCTGCCCTCTTTTTGAAAGTTTGGCTCCTTCCTCTACACTTAAATGAGCAAATTCCTTAATATCAGCCCCTGCAACAAAAGCTTTTTCGCCTGCTCCGGTAATGACAACCCCTTTAAGCGAAGTGTCATTTTTAAAGTTTGTAAAAAAATCATCAAGGGCGTCAAAAACCTCCTTATTTAATGCATTTAATGCTTCAGGGCGATTTATTGTCAAAATGTAGAAATCAGAAACTTTTTCCTTAAGCAAAACCATATTTAATCGTTTATAAATATTTTAATTCCATGAGATGACTTTGCAAAATTAATGAATTTTACGCGTACATCAGCCATGAAACATCATTACTCTGGTTTGCTGTGATTTCGTATCTGGACCCTTATTCAAATTATACTGGACACTGAAAAGAAAATACCTTCCAATAGTATTGGTGATAATCTCTCTGACATAATTATCTGCAGCCGTCCTGGAAATTCCAGTATTCTGATCCAGAATATCGAATGCCCTGATTTTAAATGTTAGCTGATCTTTTAGAATCCGTTTTGAAACAGATGATTCAAGCAATTGAATTTTATTATTATCTCCAAAACTGGTTTTGTCAAAAATGGTATAGTCATACTTTATTTCCCATGTCCAGGATTTACCCATATTCCATATAAACATAGCATTATAGACCTGATTGAAGAATTCAACATTCAAGGCTGCATTTTGAAGGTATCTTGTATTATTATAATTCCATCTCAAACCAGCGGAAACGTCTACTACATCTTTTTTCTTATTTTCAAGGGTGAAATTTATCCCATGGGACCATCGCTGAATATCAGCTGGTTGATCATTGATAAAGTTAATTCCATCCGTGAGACTTGAATTAAATCCTGTTCTGAACTTAGCTTTCATGAAATTAAGCGGTGCGCTATAATTGGCAAAGAATGTTGCATTAATTTCATTTTCTGTATTCCTAGGCATTGTCTTACGAATGAAATTCTGATCCGTAAACGTTGAATTTGTTATCTTATCTTTAGTATATACTAGACGGAGGCTGGTAAATAGACTTCTGAAATTAAACTGATCAAACAAACCATAAAATATTCTCATGTTATGGCGATACTCTGGCTGAAGGTCAGGATTTCCCGTATATACATTTAACGGATCACTATTATCTACTATTGGCTGCAATTGATCAACAGAAGGTTCACGCACATTCGTACTATAATTAATGCGCATATTTATCTTTTCAAATTGAATACTTGCTTGAGGTAAAAAATATGCAAAAGATATGTTCCTAGCCGTTTCATTTCTAATTTTTCCTGATAAAGTTGAATTTTGATATTCGACACCTGCGTTGGCATTAAATAAAGCCGTTTTATATCGAAGGTTAGTGCCTCCCAAAGCATATACAAAGTCATTATCAAAATATCTGGACAACTGATCATTAAAAATCGGTCTCTCAGACATAAGTTCAATATCATAAAAACGCTTATCTGAAAAATTATTATTGTTGCGGACTGAACCGCTGAAAGTTAAAAATAAGTTTTCCATTAAAGGTTCTGTATACGTTCCACCCACACTATAATTGCTTCTTCCGGTAATATTCTTTTGTTCCTGAAAAACAGAAGTTTGTAAAATAATCAAATCCTGTGGATCAAAAACCTCACTGGTTAGATGAGATGTATCACGAGAATTTCCTGTAGAATATCTCAGGTCAATAGTATAATTGCGGCCAATTCGGGATAATTTCTTCCGAAAATTCAGCTCTCCGGAATAAGAAAAACTACCACTTTCCTGGTCTCTTAATTTTTGATTTCTGTTTACCCTCGACTGCAGTTCATTCAGTGTGGTATCTCTTTGCAAACTATTAGCTTCATTTTGGCCAAATGACATATTATTTATAAAGCTTATCTGAGATGTTGAATCCAAATTATACTGTAATGTCGCTGAAATATTGTGATTTAGATTTTTGCTATCAGAATCCAGTAATGATCTGGAATAGAAAACACGATCCGGTAGAAAATTTTCACTGGATGTTTCTTGCAGTAAATCTGTTTCTCCCTGAGTCAAATAATAGCTGGAATATAAAGTATTCTTTTTTCCTAGATCAAAATTCATATTTACACCAAGCGTTCCCCCTTGAATAAGACCATTATTATTACCGCTAAAATTAACAGTTGCACCTCCAAAATTCCCCCCCATTCTACCACCACTGCTACTATTACCAAGCGCGAAACTTGAAAAATCAGATGAACTTATACCAGTCTGGTTGAGGTTATTGTGTGTAGCAATTACTGATGTCTGCACTTTCTTATTAAACATATTTCCCAGCAACTTCCCTTCATATCTGTTGTCTGTTCCATAACCGGCCAACACATTTCCAAACTTACCATTCTTACGGTCAGCTTTTAGTTCAAGATTTATAGTCTTTTCATCGTTACCATCATCAATTCCCGTAAACTCTGCACTTCTTGATTTTTTGTCAAATATTTGTACTTTTTTTATAGCATCAGCTGGTAGATTTCTGGTAGCCATTTTAGGATCTGTCCCAAAAAAATCCTTACCATCTACAGTAACTCGCTTTACATCTTCCCCCTGAACCTTAATAGTACCATCTGACTCTACTTCTACGCCGGGCAATCTTTTTAATAGATCCTCCACTACTGCATTAGGCTGTGTCCTAAAAGCATCTGCATTAAATTCGAGGGTATCCTTTTTTATCTGAATAGGAATATAGGCTGCAGTCACAGTTACTTCATCCAGTAATTTTCCTTGCTCCCCAAGCTTTATCCTTCCCAGATCAACTCTTGTATTTTCACCACCTACATCCAATAGTCTTTCTACAGTGCCATAACCAATATAGGTGATTTGAAAAAGATATTTACCTTTCCTTATTCCTGATATTGAAAATTTACCATCATTGTTTGTAGTTCCAAATGACACCAGAACTGAATCTACTGGATTGAGTAAGGTAAGTGTGGCTCCTATCAGGGTTTCGTTGTTATTATCTGTAATAACACCTTCGATGGTATATCTCTGCGCATGTATGCCTATCGACAATAGCATAAACCCCAAAATAATTAAATAATTCTTCATACTTATTTTCTTAAAATCCCATTCCCCGTCGGTTTCCTCCCCACATTTCGCGTTGTTCCTTCATTTTTTCTTCTCTTAGCTTGTTGAAAGCTGTTCTAGTCATTTTTTCTCCCTTATCGGGTGGTGTGACAGGTAACTGATTGTCCGACAAAACTATGTTAGTAGCCATCCAATGGTTTTTAGCACTTTGAATTTCGAGTATGGCCCCAGGAAGTTCGCCAAAGCGATCAGGACCATAAGGCACAGATAATTGTGGGGAAAAATAAACAACCAGATTATCCGTGCTGTCTTTGTAAAGTGCTTTCAAACAGGTGTAACCTAATATTTCTTTTTGCTCTCCCGCTGCTATTTTCCATTTGAAAGTTTGGATGGTATCAGCGATCAAAAACGCTTTATTAAAAAAATAAAGTTGCTCAAGCACAGTACCTTCCTCCAGATTTTTATAGAATACTTTATCTGTGCGTTCTGCAAACCTTCGCATCATTCTTGCCCTTCGGTCATCCGCTTCAAATTCAGGCAATTCGGTTTTTATGTCCGGATTTTTAAAATATAAAGAGGCACTGTTATTGAAGGTGAGCACATAAAAGTTATCAACTTCCTTTGGAACCTGACTCGCCCATTCAGCAGGGATTCTATCCGTATCTACATAGGTAGTTTGTTTGTAAAAAATATTACCTGAAACCTGGGCGAATGTATGTAAACTAAATAATAGGTAAACGAAGAAAAAAACGTGTTTTAAATACATATAGGAAGGTTAGCAACAGTATTAGACCAATTAATTACAAAAAAGTTTAAATCATTAGCCTCAAATGTAAACATAATTGTTTCAGGTCATATTATAGAAACTTTTATTTGTGAAATCTTTAACGCTTACTGCTCGCTAATAAACATTTAAAGCGTTGGTCTACATGCCGGTTGTTGGCAATGTCGTGTTAGTCAATATTAATGAATGCGCAATAAATTTCAAGCATTGTAATTTTCTAATATTTTCTGTATAAGTCTTTGT
>JAUMBJ010000073.1:1397-16605 GCA_032115755.1 Saprospiraceae bacterium | reverse complement strand
AATAAGATTCATCAGTTGTTTTATATTTTGATTCATGTGATCTTTGGCTATTAAATTCGTATAAATATGATAATTTCAATTTAAAATTATGTGTAGTTCCTGCATTTGAGTTTAAATATTGATTAATAATTTGATTTACTGGGAGAAAATTTCAAATTCCTCTTCCATGATTGAAATTAGACCTATTCAATTCGATTCGATATTTTCCCATAATTTAGTTTCGCTTTATCAAGATTTTAATTGGTGGAAATTCCATATGAGCCATGGCGTAAACTTACAATTTACGAGTACAACGCTAATTCATCTCCCAAAGTGGTATACCACCCATAAAATTTACTGGCAGGGAAATCTCTTTAATTCAACGCTTGAATTAGCTATTGGTGCAGACATAACTTTAATTCCATCCTACAGTGCAATTGGATACAGCCCACTGCATGGACAATTTTTCAATGACACAGCCCAACCAAACAAACTATTTCCTGATACAGATTTTTTTATCATGGGGAAAGTTTCTAGGTTCAGATCTTTTTTTATGATAGAAAATGCAGGTAAGTGGCTTACGGGATATGACAACCTGAATATTACGGGCTATCCTCAATTTGACCCACTACTTAGGTTTGGAATACAGTGGACTTTTTTAAACTAGCACAGAGGCCGATTTCAGCGTTAATATATTGATTATATTTTTATCACTTTTACTAGATCAAATTTTAATTTTTTTAAAACTGCATGAAAACAACATGAGTAAACAAATCATTTACGCACAAAATACATGAAATGAGCATGAGATAGTCACACAAACCAGGATGATTATTTCTCATGCGAAACGCAAGTTCGACAACACCAAAGATTCAAATACAGTTGTCAATTCCATATTGCCAAAAAACAAGTCACTCGGAGAGTGACGAACTTAAAATAAATATAATAAATTCCTAAAAAATAAAACACCTGACTTTTATGATAGGTAGCTTATTCTTGTAATAAATTTAACAATTACATGACAATTAAGCGAATCACTTCATAACTTTGCGGAATTAATCAAGGACCTGCATAATAGCTTCCGCTACCCTCTCTGAAGCCCCTTTACCTCCAAGTTTTAGCCTGAGTTTCTCATAACCTGCCTTCATCTCGTCGGCAGCTTCTCCATGATGAAGCGCTCGATAAACTGACTTGAGATTTTGGGTATTAAAATCATTTTGAATCAATTCTTTGACTACTGGACTATCCATGATTAAATTCACCAGTGATATGTATTTTAAATCAACAAGCATTCTTGCTATGTAATAAGATATTCTGTTTGCCTTATAACAAACAATCTGGGGTACACCTAGCAAAGCAGTCTCCAGCGTAGCAGTACCTGATGTCACAAATGCAAATGATGATTTCTGCAGGACCTCATAGGTTCCCGTCCTGCACAATATTTCTGATCCGGCTAAAAACCCATGATCTCTCATAATTTCTTCGTAGAATGCATCTGTAATTGAAGGTGCAGCTGCAATAACAAACTGAACACCTAATGCTTTAACCGTTTCTAAAAATACAGGTAACATGGCTTTAATTTCCTGTTTTCGACTACCTGGCAGTAATGCCAATAATTCAACATCCTTAGATGCGTGTTTTGTTTTTTCCAAAAAAGGTTCGGTTTCGTCCAAAAGAGGATGACCCAGGTACTTTACATGACATTGATACTTCTTGAAAAACATTTCTTCAAAAGGCAAAACAGGAATAAGTAGATCTGTAAATTTTTTAAGCTTTAGAACCCTACTCTTATGCCATGCCCAAACCTGCGGCACGATATAGTATACAACCTTTATTCCCCTGCGTTTGCCCCATTCTGCCATGCGCAAATTAAATCCAGGATAGTCTATCAAGATCAATACGTCAGGATGGAAGGCAGCAATATCCTTTTTTGCTCTCTTAAAAAAAGTCAAAATAGTGCCTATATTCATAATAACTTCAGCAAAACCCATAAAAGCCATTTCACGAATATGTGTAACCGGTTTACCTGCATACTTTGACATATTGTCTCCTCCCCAAAATCGAAAATCTGCATTGGCATCTTTCCTTTGCAAAGCTGCAATGAGATTGGCACCATGTAAATCACCGGACGCTTCGCCTGCTATAATGTAATACTTCACACTTTATTTTTTAAATGGTCACGCAATGATCTTAGAAAATCACAGCTTCTTTAACACTTTTTACAACAATACTCCTGTCTTTTAATGAAGGACTAATACTTTCCTAGACGACTAACTCAAAAAGTTGTATTAATAACCTAATTAAGTATCACTCCAAAAAAAGTATATACCCAAAACCCAACATAGACCAATGTTGGAAATACTATTCCCCTCATTTGATCGTCCCACCTCTTTGACTTGGCAATCTGAAATGGAATCAGGTTACAACATATAGCTAACAGTGAAAGTGTTCGCATTCTTCGCTCAGCAGTGGATGCAGTAACCTCTGCCATTACCCCCATTTGTGTTAGAGAATTAAATATAAACTCAATGACAATATAGCCTAAAACCGGAACAATAGCACCGAGTACAAATCCGGCCAATACAGAATCTTTATTCATTTGTTAATTTTTGCTTATTTCTTATGTCTGTATTATTTTATTGACGAAGCAATACCAATAAAATATATCTTTTTTCACCAAAAATAAATATTAAGTTCTTCTGCTCAATTTTATCTAACGCTTTTTGTTTTCTAAATCCGTAAAAAATGGCATTCCCTCTTCCATAAATAAATTGTGCCCCGATGGAACTATTGAAACAAAATTATCTGATAAAGCTTTTATATCGGTATCTGCCCTTTCATCCAGACATTCAAACTTACCCGTTAGCCAATAATATTTCTCACCTCTTGGGTCTGTTCCTTCTTGAAATTCTTCTACCCATCTTCCCTCAGCCTGCCGACATATCCTAATCCCGTTGATATCGCTTTGACTGCCTTTTGGAATATTCACATTCAATAGCCTGGTAGGTCCCATGCCGTGTTCAAGAACCCAAGAGATTATTTCTTCTGCTACGTTGGCTGAAGCTTTAAAATCTGCTCCAAAATTATAATCAAGCAGTGAAAATCCTATGGAATTTATACCTTCCAGACTTGCTTCCATTGCAGCTGACATTGTACCTGAATATAAAATATTAATTGATGCATTCGACCCATGATTTATGCCAGATACACACAAGTCTATTTTATCGTTTTTCAATATTACGTTTTTTGCCAGCTTCACACAATCCACCGGAGTTCCAGAACACTCAAATGACCTAACGCCTTCAAAAATGTTGACTTCCCTTAACTTTAATGGCTGCTGAATGGTGATGGCATGCCCCTGTCCCGATTGAGGAGAGTCTGGAGCAACTACAAGAACTTCCCCAAATTTTTTAGCAACATCCACCAGAGCTTTAATACCTGGTGCAATAATCCCGTCATCGTTGGTTACTAATATCATATAATTTATAAAATTTTCTATATAAAAATAAAATCTATCTTTTGCGCAGTTTCATATGGTCAATTTCCATTCTTTCATAATACTTCATTTCTTTAAGGCTGACTTTGACAACAAGTTTTACAGCGGAATCTTTTATTTCAAATGGTATGTTTACTTTCATTTTTAAATTATCAAGTTTTTCATAATTAAACTGATTGGCTTCGGCCACATAATCTAATTGTTCGTGATTTAGGCCATACTGCCATATTTCTGTCACACCGTTTGCAGCGCGGGCAGTTGGTATTTTCATCCAATATACTAGTGAATATGTTCCACGGGATAAGTTTCCTATTTCAAAGTAATTTTCATAACCATATGCCTGATTAGATTTTTTGAACTGCAAATTCATTGTGTCATTGACGATATCTTTATCGTCAATGACATCCGTTTGCATACGATACAACTCAGAAATCTTAGCAAAATCTTTCAACGCCAATCTTCTCAACCTAATATCGTGATTTTCATAAATCACCGGAGCTTGCGACATCCAGTGGTTAAGGCTTCCCCTTTTATCCGGGTAATCAAGCTTTGATTCGACAACAAGAAGAGGTCTTTGATCCTTTGCATTTAATATTTGAATAATCTCGGGCACCTTGTAAGGCTTACAAACCAAGCCATTAAGCAGATAAGCCTGTCTGAAAGATGTCCTGCTCAAATTTGATCCAAGCGTCGGAATACCAAAAACATAACCAATTTCATATGTGAAATTTACAATGTTACCCATATCATACCAACCAAATGATTCTGCACCTGCTGAAAAATAAGGATTTGGTAATATCGCTTGATATTCTCCTTTACGAACAGGTAAATAGGTGTAATCAAAACCACACAAAAAAGGCCCGTATTTTAGACTTGGAAGTTCTGTTTTATGGTGAAAGCCCAGAGCCTCTATGACCAATATTAACGGAAGTATAATTTTCAATATTAAACCGGCAGTATTGCTTTTACATTTAGAAAGCACCTGGTAATACCATATAAAGGCCATAAAATTGACCAGATAAAAGCTTATCCACCCCAAACGTGCAATGCTTCTGAATTGTTTGAGAGGGCCTGTAAATTCTAGTACCCCCTTTAACCCCGGAAGTATAAAAGGAAATGCCATGGAGGCTAGAAGACTTAGTAAAAAAACACCGCCAAATGTAAAAAAGGAAGATTGTTTGATATGTGAGCATGAAATTTTCCTAAAGGAATAGATCCAGTAAAATACAGATCCTGTAATAAAAATGATAGCCGGCAAACCAAGATAATTCCTTGCTTCAAAATCAACCTGCCTTATTTCGTGGATATTATCATTAATCCAATGGTACAACGGAAGCTTGTAACTAAAAAAATAGCCTTCCCAAAAAGCCCGGTAAAAAAAGAAACCGAGCGGTGTTACTGGCCTGTCAGCAGCATAGGCTTCACCATTTGCTATGGAGTACAAAATTAAAAAGGGTAAGAAAACTTGCAAAACGAAACTAATACTACCTTTTTTTATCAACCATAAACTGCCTTTTTCGATTGAAAGCATACAAATTAACAACAAGCTAAAGACAGAAGCCACCAGAAAATGATACATGTGGAGTAATCCAGCAACAATGACCAAAAATCCATATATTGCTGACATCCACCAAATGCTTTTATCACTACGTATTTTTAACCATATGAATAATAACCATGGCAAAACTGGATAAAACATGCCGTAATGACCTGCAATTCTATTGATTTGCGGATTTATAAGCATGATTCCGATGGTAGCTATTCCTGCATACCACCAAGGTAATTTCATATGTTTAAATGCCAACAAAAGCCCAAAACCTCCAATGAATAATCCAATCAATAACATGAAATTATGTATTCCAATGAGGTGGCATTTTAATTCAGGAAAATATACTGCAAGCCATTTAATGATATTTGCTAGAATAGGCTGATTATCCGTAAAGACTATGTTTTCTCCAAATGGATAATTCATACCCTCAAACTTCCAGTAAGTACTATCATGTCTGACATGATACATGTAGGTGTAATAATTTTTCAACCCATCGCCACCAGTAGATAAAAAGTTGTTGGGGTTTTCAACCACAGGCCTATAAATAAAGGTTATCAACGCCGCCCAAATAACAGCAAACCACAATATGGGATGAAAAATTTTATTATGCTCAGTAACCTTCATCATCAATACCCCTTAGCGGAGTCATCTCCTCTCCTATCTGCTGCACCATGCATTTTGCCATTTGTATCAATGAGTATGGCTTCAACCCTGCCTATTTGTCCTCTTTGAACAATTTTGTGTCCCATATTTTGCAATATTTTCTCTATATCAGTAGGTATTGCCTCATCTTCTATCCTCAACAAATCCGGAAGCCATTGATGATGAAATCTGGGTTTTTGTACTGCATCGTGTATATTCATGCCAAAATCAATCACATTCGAAACAACTTGAAAAACTGAAGTAATAATTGTACTACCGCCAGGAGTACCAACAACCATAAACAACTTACCCGATTTTTCAATAATGGTTGGAGTCATAGAACTTAGCATCCTTTTACCAGGCTGAATTTTATTTGCCTCTGAACCCACCAAGCCATACAAATTAGGAACACCTGGTTTCACAGAAAAGTCATCCATTTCATTATTGAGTAAAAAACCAGCCCCTTTTACGACTGTAAACGATCCATAATTACCATTCAATGTAGTCGTAAGGGATACTGCATTGCCCCATTGATCAACAATAGAAAAATGAGTCGTTTCCTCATGTTCTATGATACCATGCGTTACCTCTGCACTTGGTGTAGCCTTCACAGGATTAAAATCACGCATGCGATGAACCAAATAGCTTTTTCCCATCAATGATTCCATTGGCACTTTAAAAAAATCTGGGTCTCCAAGAAATTTTGCCCGGTCTGCGAAAACCCTTCGCTCTACCTCTGCAAAAAGATGAATATGTTCTTTGCTTAAAAATTTAAAATTATTGATGGGATATGGCTCAATCATCCTAAGCAATTGTATAAGTGCTATGCCACCACTTGATGGCGGTGGCATGGATACAATTTTGTGACCTCGGTAATCCGATATTACAGGATTTCGCCAGATACTACGGTAATTTTTTAGATCCTCATGACTAATCAGTCCACCTCCCGCGTCCATCTCCTTTACAATTTTCTTGGCAACAGGGCCTTCATAAAAACCTGCACGACCTTTATCCCGTATATGCTTTAGCGTCCAAGCCAAATCTTTTTGAACAAGCAAATCACCTTCTCTCCAGAGTGACTTTTTCTGAAACGCAGTTTTAAATCTGTTGCAGGTGTTAAATTTTTCCTTGCCATAATTTAGACTTTCAGCCTCTCTCTTAGTTATATGATAACCTTTGTCTGCGAGTTCTACAGCTGGTTGAACCAACTTTTTCCAATCTTTAAGTTTACTATACTTATGGAATGCGGTTATCATACCGTCAACTGAACCTGGCACACCTGCTGCAAGATGACCAAAAAGACTTTTATCTGTAATGGCATTTCCTTTTTCATCTAGATACATGTCTGTAGTTGCCTTTTCTGGTGCTTTTTCTCTAAAATCAAGTGCATCAAACAAGCCTTCCTGCGTCCGAATTATCATAAACCCTCCACCACCTATATTACCTGCACCAGGATAACAAACCGCAAGGGCAAACTGGACTGCAATAGCTGCATCAACCGCATTTCCCCCTTGCTTCAATATCTCAACTCCAATGGCGGAGGCCAAAGAATGTGCCGCTACAACCATTCCGGAATCTCCGATAGCTGACTTTTCTTCCAAATATCCACTCCAGCTAATTTGTGCTGAATGAATTGTCGGTAACCATACTATACAGTATATGATAGGCAAAATGGTATAAATTAAGTTGTATATTGCCCTTCTTACTTCCTTTTTTAAGAAATTTTGCATAATAAAAGCTTAAAAAATGTATAATTTGTCCCTTAAATAGGATTTTTGCCTAAAATTAGAAATAAATAACATAAGGATGAAACCAAAAGGCATAATCCGGAAAATAATCAACGCTGTATTAATATGTGCAAGTTCGTTTTATCTGACTTTTTCAGCTAATGGACAGTCATATAGCAACGCATTTTTAAATACAAACTTTGGAGCGCGACAATTGGGTATGGGTAATGCTTCTATATCCAATACCTTTGACCTAAATGCAGGTTTCTGGAACCCTGCTGGACTTTCTAAAATTGATGTACCATTGCAGATTGGCATGATGCATCACAGATGGCTTAATAACCAGGTGACTCAAAATGCTTTTTCCTTGTCTGCAAGGATTTCTTCAAAAAATAAGCGTGCCATAGCATTGAATATTCTTCAATCTTCGGCAAATAATATCCCAAACTCAAGATTGTTGGTGGGTCCAGAAGGAAATATCGATATCGATAGAATTTCAGATTTTAATAGTGTAGATCAAGCTGGTATGCTCGCTTTTGGGCAAAATATTGGCAAATCCGGAAAATGGTCATGGGGAAGTAATGCAAAAATAATTTATCGCAACCCTGGCAGCAGCGCAAAAGCCTGGGGATTAGGTATTGATGCAGGTTTACTTTACGCGAAGGACAAATTTTCCTTTGCACTGCATGTTGTTGATATGATTACTTTAAACAGATGGTACTTTTCTCTCTCAGAAGAAGAAAAAAGACTCATTGTACTCTCGGGAAACCTTATTCCACTCAAAAAGACAGAAATAGTTATGCCTCGCACTATTTTTGGCGGAAGCTATTTTTATACCTCCCCAAAAATAAATGCTGTGATTTCTGGAGAACTAGAAATATCGTCTGTCACTGATCAGCAAACTTATTTTAAAACTGACGCCCTTCAATTTTTACCGAGATTTGGAGTAGAACTACAAGTTTTAAAATTTGTCTCCATACGTTCCGGTATTTTATCAATTGACCGAAAAATAAATCCTTTCAATCCCGTTTCTAGAACAATAACAGTTTCTCCAACTGCTGGAATTGGCATACAAATTAAAAGATTAAAAATAGACTACGGTTTTACCACTTCAAGATATCAGAATCCAAACCTTCAGACACATCTTCTTAGCGTAAAACTTGATTTTAAACCTAAAATTTAGGCAACTATTCTTCTGTAATTAGTCTGCAAATTTCAATGATGGTGTCCACACTTTGCTGCATATCCTGAACAGAAACCCACTCGTGCTTACTATGAATAGCTTGCTCACCAGCAAACAAATTTGGACAAGGTAATCCCATATGTGACAAAACAGCACCGTCGGTACCTCCGCGTATTGCTCCATTTTGCACAGGTATATTTAAATTTTCCATAGCCCTGATGGCATATGAAATTACGTGTGGATTTTTATCCAGAACATCCTTCATATTTCGATATTGCTTTTTGACTTCTGTAGTAAATGATGATCCGGGATATTTTTGAGTCACTTCCTTACTAATACGCTCAATCATTGTGGCATATGTCGTCAATTTTTCAGTATCAAAGTCTCTTAGAATAAAATCTATTTGGGCATTTTCCAAGCTACCCTGTATTTTAGTGGGATGGATAAAACCCTCTTTTTCTTCTGTCGTTTCAGGCGTGAGCAAATCTTTAGGCAATGAGCTTACAATTTCAGAAGCTATTTTAATAGCATTTTGCATCTTTCCCTTTGCATATCCAGGATGCGCACTTACTCCTACAATTCGAAGCGTTAGTGCATCCGCTGAGAAATTTTCGGCTTCAAAACATCCTAGATCACCTGAATCAAGTGTATACCCAAAATCAGCATCCAATTGTTCGATCGAAACCTTGGCTACACCTTTACCGATTTCCTCATCTGTTGTCAATAATATTCTTACTTCGCCATGTGGTAGTTCAGGATGTTTCACCATTTGAAATATGGCATCCATAATTATTGCCACCCCTGACTTATCATCGCTGCCCAGTAAGGTAGTTCCACTAGCAGTAACTATATCATGGCCTGTTTTACATTTAAGGTTTGGATACAGCGCTGAAGTAATAATCTGCGCTGGGTCATCCGGCAAGATAATCTCCTGACCTTGATAATTATGATGAACCAAAGGTTTTACATTCTTTCCGCTACAATCAGGTGCCGTATCAATATGGGCACAAAAAAATACTTTAGGGACAGTTTTTCTAACATTAGATGGAAGATATCCATACACATATCCAGCTTCATTAGTAACAGTCTTTACACCCATTTCTGCCAATTCATCCAGTAATATTTTCGTGAGTAAAAGCTGCTTGGATGATGATGGAAATGTTGTGGAAGCAGGATCTGCCTCAGTATCAATTCGTACGTACTTCAGAAAGCGCTGTAAAACAGTATAGTCTCTATTTTTGCTCATATTTATAGTTTAAAGCTGCAAAGTTAATGCGATTAAACGCAAGCTAAAGATACAATCAAAAAAATATTGTGTATTAAAAATTTTATATTCATCGATTCCTGTTATGTATCGTGTTTAAATATTGGATAACCAATCTAAACGCCCAATATGCAAACAAAAATCAGTGTTATTCCCGGCTTTCTATAACTTTTTCAATCTTTGGGGATAAGTAATGATGAAAAAAATCTATACTAAATATACGTTCGAGGTTGTCTATGGATGTTTTTTTCCAAACCTGGTCTTCATTGGCGCTTAAGTCAATTTTATAAGCCAGCAAGTTGTTAATTTCTGGGTCAAAAGCTACAAAAAATATTATCTTTTTTCCATATTGACTGGAGTCTGGTTGACTGGCGATTGGCCCTAAAATTAGTATTAACTTTTCTGAAAAGAAACTTGAATTAATAATTTGAATCATTTCAGGTAAAATATTTTCTGTATGAAAGAAGCCACTTATACTATCTGAAATTTGAGTTGATAAAACGTATCTAATATCCGAAAAAATAAGACTGTCTTTCATTTTTTCCGAAGTATTAAAATTCCACTCGGAAGCAAACCAAGCCACCTCACCAGAAACTGTATCCTTACACCACGAAAAATGGCCTTTGATCTGGATATCACTGCTCATATAGCAGGAAGGAAGATAGGTTCTATTGATAAGCTCATCACTCCATTTGGGGTATACTTGTGCATCTTTATGCATGCCGTCGGTATAATAACGGTAAAGTAAAGCGCTACTCACAGCAAATAAAACAACAATAAGCAACAACCTGACAATAATGGATTTTTGTTTGTCATTTTGCTGGTGATTGCGTCTGATGTGAACCATAGAACTTTGAATGTGAGGATGAAGTAAAAATCGATAAATAAGTGTGCGATTACTTTTTTAAGTATTTTTACATCCAAATATCCGTATTTATCTTAAATGACTATGACTCCCACAGAAAAAATATATTCATTGGTAGATACCGCACTTACGGTTATCAGAATCTTATTAACATCATCATGGAATTGTCATTTCAAAGACCATTCTAATCAATCCCTATATATTTTAGGTAATGGACCAAGCCTGAATGATATTATCCCCTCAAAATTATTCGGCAAAACATGCCTTGCCGTAAACAATTTTGCTATGACCTCTATGTTTTGTGCTATAAAACCTCCATATTATGTCATTGCGGCACCCGAATACTGGCTTGACAATGTGGATCAAAATTATATCGATATGCGAAATAATCTTTTCGCACAGATTAAAGAAAAATTGTGTTGGGATATGGAAATATTCATTCCCTTCAAATCCAGAAAATATAGATTTAAGGAGACACTTAATGCTCTAAACCAACATTTAAAAGTATCCTATTACAATGACACACCGGCAGAAGGTTTACCCATGTTTACCCATTTTGCTTTTAAGAAACGCCTGGGAATGCCGCGTCCTCATAATGTTTTGATTCCTTCCATTATGATAGCTATTTGGAAAAATTTTAAAAATATATACCTTTTCGGAGCTGACCATTCCTGGCTCCAAGAAATTTATGTAAGCGAGGATAATATTGCATATCTAACACAAAAACATTTTTATGATAGCAAAGAGGCCAAACCTGATATCATGAAGAAGAAAGGTACAGGGACAAGAAAACTCCATGAAATTCTGCAAAAATTCATGTTAACTTTTGAGGCGTACCACCAGATAAACACCTATGCTATTAGACATAATATATCCATTATAAACAAAACAACAAATTCCTTCATTGACGCTTTTTCTCGCCACGAAAATGCTGAGCAGACTAAATAAAAATAAATGTCCTATAACCCCATTCTTAGCATAATTATTTGCAGTTATAACAGGCAAGAATATATCGCACCTGCACTGGAAAGTCTTACAAAACAGAGTGCAGATCCAGACATATTTGAGATCATAGTAGTTGATAATAATTCATCTGATAATACGAAAGATATTACGTTAGCTCAAATAAAATCGCACCCTGAGCACAATATCCGATATATCTTTGAAGAAAAGCAAGGTTTATCACATGCAAGAAATACAGGAATTTTTGCAGCGAAAGGAATGTATATTGCCTATATGGATGATGATGGGCAGGCAGAGAAAAACTATATTAAAAACTTGATAAATGCTTTTTCCCTATACACTGAATATAAAGCTTTGGGAGGTAAAATCCTTCCAAATTATGAAGCTGGTTATGAGCCAGAATGGATGTCATTTTGGGTTAGTGGGTTAGTTTCAAAAGTTGACTGGGGCAATACTTATGGAGAATTTTTCAGGTTTAAATATCCGTTTGGATGCAACATGGCTTTTCATAAAAACATATTGGAGAAAGCAGGTGGATTTAATACTGATCTAGGTAGCAGAAGTGATGACAAATATATTTTCGCCAAATTAAGAAGCATGGGTGTTAAAATTTTATATGCACCCGATATTGTGGTATATCACTCTATTAGCAAAAATAGAATGAGTTATTTATCCATACAAAAAATCAGCAGAGATGTCGGCAAAACAGAATACGTGCGTCTTATACAACACGGTATTTTTTCTAAATTATTTAAAGCAGTGGAATATCTCATCAAATTGGGTATAGCAATTCCCATTGCTTTGTTTTATGCCCTCCATTTTGTTCCCGTTAAAGGGAAATATATCATTCTTAACCGATGGTGGGTACTTCAGGGTTATGTACAACAATTTAAATAATTAAATGCCGCGTTATTTAATCCCCTAAATAGTTTAAATTATTAGCATCTTATTTGCCATTAAAATTATAAAGGACCTATGTACCTAAAAATAATTGTTTTTTATATCACGTTTTTAATACCTTTTGTTTGTATAGGTAATCCAATAATTTCCGGAAACAAAAAAAAAACCATTTTTCCCGGAGCATACCAGACTGACCAATATTTGCCAGTATTGAAAGGTAAAAATATTGCCTGCGTAGTAAATCAAACCAGTATGATTGACAATACGCATCTTGTAGACACGCTTTTAAAACACAACATTAAAATAAGCAAAGTTTTTGCTCCAGAGCATGGGTTTCGTGGTTTTTCAGATGCAGGAGAAACCGTCCACGATGAGGTTGATCAAAAAACAGGAATTCCACTAGTTTCACTCTATGGAAAACGAAAAAAACCTTCAAATGAGGATCTTCAAGGCATTGATTTAGTAATATTTGACATTCAAGATGTCGGTGTAAGATTCTATACATATTTGTCTACATTACATTACGTAATGGAAGCCTGTTCAGAAAACAACATCCCTTTAATAGTACTGGACAGACCGAATCCCAATGGTCATTATATAGATGGCCCTGTATTGGAAAAAACATTTACATCATTTGTAGGCATGCATCCTGTACCATTGGTATACGGCATGACTATAGGTGAATATGCCAAAATGATTAATGGTGAAGGCTGGCTTTCAGGACAAGCTACATGTCAACTTAGTGTCATTCCGT
The DNA here is from genome assembly GCA_032115755.1 of Saprospiraceae bacterium. Taxonomy (GTDB): domain Bacteria; phylum Bacteroidota; class Bacteroidia; order Chitinophagales; family Saprospiraceae; genus OLB9. The sequence continues at coordinate 3,283 of JAUMBJ010000073.1, read as the reverse complement.
GCAAAGGTTATCGGCATGACTCAGCATATATATTACCTGTAAAGCCATCACCCAATTTACCCAATGAACTCAGCATTTTACTTTACCCAAGCATCTGTATGTTTGAGGGTACGACGCTCAGTCTTGGTAGGGGTACAGAAGCGCCTTTCCAAATGGTAGGACACCCGGAATTGGAAAGCTCCTTCTCCTTTATCCCACGATCTGTGGATGGGGCAAAATCCCCACCACAGTTGAATATATTGTGTAAAGGTATAGACCTGAGAGCCATTAACCCCAATGATATCCGAAAACAGAAAAAATTACAAATGGATATCTTGCTGAAGTACTTTAGAGAACTGAAATCCAAAAATACACCGTTCTTTCTGGACAATCTGTTTTTTGATAAACTCGCAGGTACAGACAAATGGCGAAAGCTTATTGAGCAAGGAGCTTCAGAAAAAGATATTAGAAAGTCCTGGGAAAACGACCTGTCTAAATTTGCTGCTTTACGTATAAAATACCTAATTTACACTTAATTATATTAAAATATTATTTTGTATTTATTTTGATTATATTTATAATATTCTGCATATTTATTTTTTTAAATTTTATACATTTTAATAGTTAGTTTTTAATGTATTTTTTTAATAGTAAAACACTTCAAACAACTTTAATTTGAGAATTTTACGATAGAAATTTACTTAAGAAGCACTATTTTTGCATTATAAATAAAAAAAACGGAAATGAATTTTGACCTTATCATCATTGGAAGTGGTCCGGGAGGATATGTTGCTGCCATCAGAGCATCTCAATTGGGCATGAATGTTGCCGTTATTGAAAAAGAAAGTCTTGGAGGAGTTTGCCTAAACTGGGGCTGTATTCCAACCAAAGCATTACTCAAGAGTGCTCAGGTGTTTGATTATATTAACCACGCAGAGGTATATGGCATTAAAGTTGGAAAACCACAGGCAGAATTCAAGTCAATCATTTCCCGTAGTCGTGGAGTTGCTGATGGAATGAGTAAAGGAGTTCAGTTTTTAATGAAAAAAAATAAAATTACTGTCATTGAAGGTACAGGTAGACTTGCAAGAGGTAAAAAGGTAGTGGTAACTGATAAAGATGGAAAAAAGACAGAATATAGTGCTGAAAATATTATCATTGCCACGGGGGGAAGAGCAAGACAATTGCCAAGTTTGCCCATAGATGGTAAAAAAATTATTGGCTATCGCGAAGCAATGACACTCTCCGAGCAACCAAAGCATCTAGTCGTTGTAGGGGCAGGAGCTATTGGTGTAGAATTCGCATATTTTTACAAAACGATTGGATCTGATGTCACCGTAATAGAATATATGGAACAAGGCCTACTTCCTAGAGAAGATGCGGACATCTCCAAGGAGCTAATGAAAATTTACAAGAAATCAGGCATGAATATAATGGCCAATGCATCAGTAGAGTCCGTGGATACTTCCGGAAAAGGCTGTAAGGTCACTATAAAAAACAATAAAGATAATTCCACACAGACCATAGAATGCGATATCGTTTTGTCAGCAGCTGGAGTAAGCCCAAATGTAGAGGATATTGGACTTGAAGCACTTGGAATAACCCTGGAAAGAGGAATGATTAAAGTGGATGAATTCTACAGGACAAATGTGCCTGGCATTTATGCTATTGGTGATGTCATTCCCACACAGGCCCTCGCTCACGTAGCAAGTGCAGAAGGAATTACATGTGTAGAAAAAATTGCCGGACACCACCCACAACCCATCGATTATAATAATATCCCAGGATGTACCTACTGCTGGCCAGAAGTCGCTAGTGTTGGTTACACCGAACAGGCTGCAATAGATGCAGGATACACACTTAAAATTGGAAAATTCCCATTCTCTGCCTCCGGAAAAGCGAGTGCA
>JAUMBJ010000073.1:0-1387 GCA_032115755.1 Saprospiraceae bacterium | reverse complement strand
AAAGATGGTTTTGTAAAAGTTATCTACGATGCCAAATATGGAGAGCTTCTGGGAGCTCATATGATCGGTGCTAACGTTACTGAAATGATAGCTGAAATGGTAGCTGCCAAAAAACTGGAAACCACAGGAATGGAAATCCTCAAGGCAATCCACCCCCACCCGACTATGAGCGAAGCTGTCATGGAAGCTACAGCAGCAGCATATGGCGAGGTTATACATTTATAAGACGCTAACTGCCTTTGAAGAAAATTCTCCTGGTTTCAGATAATCATGGGTTCCACGCCCATGAACTTCTCACATATATTGATCATTGTGATCAGATTTGGCATGCTGGAGACATAGGTAATCCAGAATCGCTTGAACTATTTTTATCTTCTGGAAAGCCGTTTAGAGCTGTATATGGAAATATCGACAGCCCCCAAATACGTTACGAATATCCAGAAAGTCTTTCGTTTTCAGAAGAAGGTTTAAAGATTTGTATGCTGCATATTGGAGGATATCCTGGCAAATATAGCCGATTGGCTAAATCTTTGATTGCTAGCGAGAAACCAGACCTATTGATTAGCGGACATTCTCATATTCTAAAAGTAATGCCTGACGAAAAAAATAAATTACTTCATATGAATCCAGGATCGTATGGCCATCAAGGATTTCATATTATTCGAACCGCGTTGATTTTTCAAATAGAACAAAAGAAAATTAGCAACCTAAATGCGATAGAGCTTGGAAAAAGAGGCATATTGTAACCAGCATTCACCGCCCCAGCCATGATAGCATGTATTTACCTTGAAAAAAACTTATCTTAAAAATTGTTGCTTAACCTGATCCCATTCTGGCAACTTCTTATAATGCCATTTTTGTAAAATGACACCATTTTTCCAAAGCATTATGCCAGGATTAGACCTCATTACCGTCTTAAGCAATATATCATCAGCTGTAAAATACTCAGCTTCAATACCTGATGCCACTGACAAGTCTTTCGCTTTTCCTGCATCCAATCCCGCGGTTATTACCTTAATTTTAATTCCTTCCTTGACAGCCAGATCAGTAAATGGTTTTATAACATTTAAAAAGTCGTCTAGATAATCTGCATCCCATTGCAGTTTTTCCTCTTTTACCTCAGTCTTTCTTATTTCTGTAAATCGCTTAACAATCTCATTCTTTCGATTTGGTAGTTTTATAGTATCAAAAGCAAAAATACTATCTTCAACAATGCTTATTTTTGTTTCAATTCCATGATATAGTGGTTTATATGAGAGAATTACCAATTGAACGCCAGTATCCTGTAAAAACTCCTCTGTAATATCCTGATTATCATACGTATTGATAAAAAACTCACTTATTTTGGTAGGTTTCACAGTGGGTTCCGTCTTAATTTGCTCTATGG
>JAUMBJ010000072.1:0-6693 GCA_032115755.1 Saprospiraceae bacterium | reverse complement strand
TTAATACTGATTTGTTGCGACAACTGTTGTAAAGTCATAATTCCGTATTAGCTATTGATTTGCTTCCGAATGTAGACCGTTAATTGCCAGAACGTTTTTAATTTCAGGTACCTGCGACTTGATAGCCTGTTCAATTCCAGCCCTCATCGTCATAGCGGACATTGAGCAAAATTCACAATTACCAAGCCAACGGACTTTAACATCAAGATCTTCTGTGATATCTACAAGCTCTATGTCTCCACCATCAACTAAAAGATGAGGACGGATGTCATTAAGTGCTTTAATTACTTTTTCTTTTAAAAAAGATTTTTGTGATTCGTTCATGCCTGGTCTTTATGCTGATCAATTTTCCATTTGCACTACTTTAGTAGGGTCCAGCATTTTATTACGCAAATTTACCCGATTCATTAATTTTTCCGTAATTTCCTTAAAAATAATTCCAACCGGGTGATTTTCTTGAATGCTAACAGGTAATCCAATATCTCCACCTTCTCTAACACTTTGCACCAAAGGTACCTGTCCCAATAGTTCTGAATTAGCATAATCTGCGAGCTTTTTTCCGCCTCCTTCTCCGAAAATAAAATATTTATTGTCCGGTAGTTCTTGCGGTGTAAACCAGCTCATATTTTCAATTACACCAAGAATTGGCACATTAATATTCTGAAGCATAAACATATTAAGCGCCTTTATTGCGTCTATCAATGAAACTTCCTGAGGTGTAGTTACCATTACTGCTCCAGTAACAGGAATTGTTTGAACAAGCGTTAACTGGATATCTCCGGTTCCAGGAGGCAGATCAATTACCAGGTAGTCCAGGTCAGGCCATAAGCAATCCTGAATAAACTGTTTTATTAAACCTGCTAATCTAGGCCCTCTTAATACTACAGCCTGTTCAGGCTCAACAACAAAACCAACAGACATAACGTGCAATCCATGGGATTCTAAAGGAACAATCTTATGCTTTCCATAAAGCAATTCTACCCGCGGTCTCTGACCCTGAAGGCCTAACATGGTAGGAATGGAAGGACCATATAGATCTCCATCAATCAGACCTACCTTTGCGCCTGATTTAACAAGAGAAAGCGCCAAATTAACAGCTACAGTACTTTTTCCAACACCTCCCTTTCCAGAAGCAACGGCGATAACATTTTTTACCTGCGGTAAAACTGAATCTGATGCTTGGCTTTGGTCTGATTTGATTTTTACATGTATATGCACTTGAGCTTGCGGAAATACCTGTTCTAAAGCCTGCATACAGGCAAAGTTAAGTGCAGATTTCAACTCAGCATCATTACTTTTAAGTACAATGGAAAATGAAATTTGAGTTCCTTCAACTCTGAAATCCTCCACCATCCTGGCTGCTATAATATCTCTGCCTGAATGTGGATCTTTGATACTTCGAAGTGCATCAACTACTTGATTATGATCAATCATCATCGTTGTTTTAATGTAACAATATTTATAACATTTTATACCATTACTTGTTTTTATTAGACTATACATGATGCCTAATCACTATATTTGTCCGCCATTACAGATCCATGAATATTTACAGAAACCTAAATGATTTACCAGTTTTTAAAAATGCGGTGCTCACTATCGGGTCATTTGATGGTGTCCATTTAGGGCATCAGAGTATTTTACAAAAACTGACTCAATTAGCGCAAGAATTGACGGAGAAAGCATAGTAATCAGTTTTTTTCCACATCCAAGAAACATTGTTTTTCCCAAAAACAATGAAATTAAACTCCTAAACACCATTGAGGAAAAAATTGAATTACTTGAAAAGGCTGGTGTAGATCACCTTGTGCTTATCCCGTTTTCCATAGAATTCTCTCAATTGCACCCAAGAGAATACGTAGAAAAAATATTGTTAGCTACATTTAAGCCTTCCTATATTGTCATAGGTTATGATCATAAATTCGGATTAAATAGAAGTGGAGATATCAGACTTCTAGAATCCTATGCCAAGGAGGGGTATTTTAAAATTCTTGAAATTTCTGAATTTGAAATGGAGGAAATAGTCATTTCATCTACCAAAATCAGGAAATCTATAGAAGCAGGAGAAATTGATATAGCCAATGGATTTTTAGGATATCCGTATAAAATTTCTGGTAAAGTAGTGGAAGGCAATAAAATTGGTAGATCTCTTGGCTATCCAACGGCCAATATTGTAGTGAGCGATATCAATAAGCTCATCCCGGCGGACGGTGTCTATGCTGCATATATATATGTAGATGACTTTAAATATAAGGGCATGCTCTACATTGGACCCAGGCCGACAGTTTCCTCATCCGGATTACGAAATATTGAAGTACATCTATTTGACTTTTCTGATAATATTTATGGGCAACCCATTGGTGTAGAAGTGATAAGTTTGGTGAGAGGCGATCAGCATTTTGATTCCATAGAAAAATTGAAACATCAACTGATTGAAGACGAAAAAACTATTAAAAAAATATTATCTGATCGAGAAATTATTCCAATAGAAAAATCGAGGGTTCTAATTGCTGTACTTAATTACAATGGGCAAGATATGCTTGAGTCTTTTTTACCTGCAATGTCGTTTAGCAGTAAACTGGAAGAAATAGATATCCTTGTGATCGACAATAATTCTACAGATGATTCAATAAGTTACGTAAAAGAATGGCATCCCGAAGTTTATGTTAAAAAACTTACTAAAAACTATGGCTTTGCAGGAGGATATAACAAAGGATTGAAAAATGAAAATGCCGAATATATCATACTACTCAATTCTGACGTTCTCGTCACTGAAGGTTGGCTTGACCCAATTATAAAGTTGATGGATTCAGACAAAACCATTGGTATAGTACAACCACTAGTCTTATCTCTTGAGCATAAAAATATGTTTGAATATGCAGGTGCAGCTGGCGGTTTTATGGACTTTTTAGCCTATCCGTTTTGTAGGGGAAGGGTTTTCGATACTTTGGAAGAAAATATTGAACAGTATACGGATAACATTGAAATATTTTGGGCAAGTGGTGCTGCTATGGTTGTTCGAAAAAAGATATTTGACAATTTGGGTGCATTTGATGAAACATATTTTGCTCATCAAGAAGAAATAGATTTTTGTTGGCGGGCGAGAAGGGCTGGATATAAAGTGATGGTTTGCGGAGAAAGCAAAATATATCATCTTGGTGGTGGTACTTTGGACTATACTGCACCAAAAAAAGTTTTTTTAAATTTCAGGAATAATTTGATGACACTCGTAAAAAATGAAAGCTGGATTAATATTCTCTGGAAGCTTCCGCTCAGACTAATCCTTGATGGTATTGCGGGCCTAAAATTTTTAACCAATAAGCAATGGCGAAATACGGTGGCAATCATAAGAGCCCATGGGGATTTTTATGCTTTGTTTGGAAGAATTCTTGCAAGGAAAAAATACGAACAGCTTTGTATTAACCTGCATCGCATTGGAGAAAAAAGAAAGAAAGGATTACATCACAGGTCTGTAGTTCTAGATTATTTTTTATGGCGTAAAAAAAGATTTAGTGACATAGCTTTAAAATCATGATTAAACCTGAAATAATATTTGAGGACAATGACATTTTAGTCTTGAACAAACCGGCTGGTATACTTTCTATACCCGACAGATTTAATCAAAACATACCAAACCTTATTTCTTGGTTAGGCAAAATGGGTACAAACGTTATTCCAGTTCATCGGATTGATAAATTTACGTCAGGTGTAATTGTATTTGCCAAAAATCCGGAAACGCATCGACTTTTATCAATAGATTTCGAAGCCCGTCTTATTGACAAATATTATCTGGCTATTTGCGATGGTAGATTTCTGTCAATGAAAGGTGAAATAAACGCTCCATTGGCAGAATCGACAACCACCAGAGGAAAAATGATCGTACATAAACGAGGTAAAACTTCCATATCTCAATACGAAGTAATTGAACAATTCAATAGATTTGCACTAGTGGAGATAAAAATTATGACGGGCAGAATGCATCAGATTCGGGTACATTTGGCTCATATTGGGCATCCACTTGCTGTTGATTCCCTATACGGTAAACGGGAATCTCTTTTTCTTTCTGAAATCAAAACAAAACGATTTCATCTTTCTAAATATGCTGAAGAGCAACCTGTACTCACAAGACAACCTCTTCATGCTGCCAGAATTCGGTTTAATCATCCATCAACAGGAACATCTGTTGAATTCAGCGCAGACCTTCCTAAAGATATGATGGCTATACTAAATCAACTCAGGAAATGGGACAAATAACCAAATCCTATTATATATTAAAATTCTTAACTTAGAGTTTCCTGATCCAAATGTTTCTAAATTGAACTTTATTGCCATGATCTTGAAGGCTGATTACATCATCGCCATGAGGATCGCCGTATATGTGAAGGCCATTGTATAGGGTTAATCCATGTACAATAGCGTGATTTTGAACTAAAACTCCATTATGTAAAACGGTGATCGTTGCTGGATAATCAATTGTACCTTGATTGGTAAATCGCGGTGCTTTGTATATAATATCATAGGTATTCCATGCCTCAGGCGTTTTCATGGCATTGACCATAGGGGGAAAATCCTTATAAATACTGGCTGCCTGACCATTCTTATAGGTTCTATTCCTGTAGGAATCCAAAATCTGAACTTCATACCTGTCTTGTAGAAAAACACCACTGTTTCCTCTACCCTGTCCCTGACTTTCAACCACGTCAGGAGCACTCCACTCCAAATGAAGTTGGCAATCTCCAAATTTCAATTTAGTTTGAATATCTCCGGATCCAGGTACAACCTCCATATAAGCGTTATTGACGATTTTCCACGGTGCGGGTTTATCTTTAATTTTTTTACTTTCCCATTGATCTAAATCCTTTCCATCAAATAATATAATGGCATCGGAGGGTGGATCTCCAGGTTTGTCGCCGGGAACAACTACCGGAACTTCAGGATTCCAAACTTCAGTCATTTCAGGCTTCATAGGCATTGGCGAAACTTCTGGTGGCGTATTGGGATACTGCTGTCCTTTCAAAATTATAGCCGTTGAAATTGTTAAGAGCAAAATACCTAGTAATCTCATCTTTCAGTGTTTTAATATCTTTTTGAATTTTTTAATTTATGCCTCGCGGTATTCAATTATAGTAACGTCCTTCCATCTTGATTACAAAATACTATTTAAGCATTTAACTTTTTTGAGTTTCCCATGATGGTAGGGTAAAAATAAGGCACTTTTAATTTAGAAGACATATACATATTAAAAAATATAGGACAAATTATTTTTCATAGCAAATTAAATATTCCAACTGATTAATTAAAGGTAAAAGGAATTTGGATAAACTAAATCACGCAACATAAAATCCAAAAAATATATACCGCTTATTTATCCTGCTACATTAAGTATAACACAATTTTAAATTTTTTTTTAATTTGATCTTATAGACTATGAGTGTAAATTCATATAACCCGCATATTTTTAAAAAAGTACAACATTTAAAATTAAGGTGTAAATAGTACCTCAAGAAAAATAAATTTTTATCAATTTTTTTTTACTACACAATAATTAAATCAACGAGTTTACAATGAATATTTTAAATATTATTTTAATTAATAATATGTTGTTTTGACCTCATTATCAATAACTTAATGATGAAGTTTGGTCTAAAATTTGGAATGCTAATAATGCATTGTTCTGGATTTTCTTGTCGAAGGATAGAGAAACCTTAATAAAGCACAACTTACACACTCGCATATGGTAGAAATACCGTATGTCATTTTTAAACATATTATTAGCAATAACGAATTTTAAAAATCCATCAATCGATGAAAAAACCATTACCTACAAACTTTTTCGCCAAGATGAGAGATCTTGGATTGAAATTATTCCTTGTCTTAGGAATTATCGCAACCCTTTCGGTAGGTCAGGCTTTCAGTCAAACATTTGCAACTTCAGAATGTAATTGTTTGAATAATGCAACAACTCCTACTAATGGGCAGTATGGTGAAACAATCATCATTAATGCAGGCTCTGGTCAGAACTGGACAATTGTTTCCGCTACCGGATTCTACAGCGTTAGTTCTCCTGTTCCTCCGGGTGCTCCAGTTTCCTATCTTCCAGGCACAGTGGTTCCTGAAATTGGAAGTACAGGGCAATATGTCCTCAACGGACTTCGTGTCACAGGACAAGGTTGGACTGTTGTATTCAATAATGGGATAAGTAATTATACCGTTAGCAATGTCCATACCTGTAATTATCCGATATCTCCACTAGTAGCTCCAAGTATCGCTATACAAGGTGATATGGGCACGTGCGTTGGAAATCAGGAAATTTACAGAATAAATACCGTTCCTTCTCTGACATCAGGAATAGTTTGGTCGGTGAATGGTGGTACAATCATTGCTGGTCAAAATACTCAGCAGGTGGTTGTTCAATGGTCTTCTTCTCCTGTTACAGGGACTGTGAGTGTTAATGGTACTTTAAAGTCATATCCGACACAAAGTACGCCATGTACTTTTAGTCAATCACTAAATGTGGATGTTGTAAGTGAAGTCCCTGAAGTTATTGCATGTAATAACTTAGTAAATGTCTCTATGAATCCAAGTTGTGAAATGTACCTCACGCCTGAAATGATTTTACAAGACATGAAATATACCAATGCTTCTTATGACCTGGAGATCAAGGATCTTCAGACAAATACTATCATTCCAGTT
>JAUMBJ010000071.1:0-12428 GCA_032115755.1 Saprospiraceae bacterium | reverse complement strand
AGACACAAATCGGATCCTTATGGCTTCATGATGGAAATGCCACCAATGACAGCCACAATCGTTTGGGATACAGATTTTAAGTGGAATGATGATTCCTGGATGTCGCAGCGACAAGAAAAAAATAGTCTGTCCCGACCACATAGCGTATATGAAATTCATTTTGGATCTTGGAAACAGCATGAAACAGAAAAAAGACCGCTGACTTATGTCGAGGCTGCTGATGTTTTGGTTCCATATGTTAAAGAAATGGGATTTACGCATGTTGAGTTTATGCCTTTGGCAGAACATCCCTATGAGCCCTCATGGGGTTATCAGGTTTCCGGATATTTTGCAGCTACCAGCAGATTCGGAAGCCCACAAGATCTAATGTACCTTATCAATGCATTTCACCAGTATGAAATTGGAGTAATTATGGACTGGGTTCCTGCTCATTTTCCAGCAGACGATTTTGCCCTTGCCACATTTGATGGCTCATGTGTGTATGAGCACCCCGACAAAAGGAAAGGCTTTCATCCAGACTGGAATACATTAATCTTCAATTATGAGCGAGGTGAGGTAAGAAGTTTTCTGATTTCCAATGCATTTTTCTGGATGGATAAATATCACATGGATGGAATTAGAGTTGATGCTGTATCTTCCATTATACATCTCAATTATTCGAGAAAAGAGGGGGAATGGGAACCAAACAAATATGGGGGCAGAGAATATATTGATGCTATTTCATTTATTCAGGAATGCAATCAAGCATTGTACAGTAATTTTCCTGGAATTCAGACTATAGCAGAGGAATCTACTGATTTTCCCATGGTTACCAGGCTACCCGAATCAAATGGTCTGGGATTTGGCATGAAATGGATGATGGGCTGGATGCATGATACATTAAATTATTTTAAGCGAGAATTCATTTTTAGACGTTTTCATCAGAATGACATTACGTTCAGTATCATGTATGCATTTTCGGAAAATTTTATGCTAGCGCTATCACATGACGAAGTTGTGCATGGGAAAGCATCTTTGTTAGGAAAAATGGCTGGAGACGAATGGCAAAAATTCGCAAATCTTCGGACGCTTTATGGATATATGTTTACGCACCCGGGTACAAAACTATTGTTTATGGGTTCAGAAATTGCACCTTATACAGAATGGAATTTTGAAAGTTTTCTACCTTGGGAGCTGCTTCAATACGCCCCTCACAAGGGGATACAAATGTTGGTAAAAGACCTGAATGACTTATATATCGGAAAAAGGGCCCTGTATTATCATAACTTTTCATATCAAGGCTTTGAATGGATAAATGCTGGAGATTATATCAATGGCGTTTTAATTTATAAAAGAAAAACTGAAACTGATTCAGAAGATATACTTGTGATCTGTAATCTTCAGAACAAACCACATGAATCATATAAAATAGGTATTTCCGAATATGCAGCATGGGAACTTTTACTAAATACTGATGACAAAAAATATTGGGGTAGCGGATATATCTGTCCATATCAGCTTAGCAGTATAGAGGAAGATTGGCAGGGATATAGCTATCATATCCCATTGGACATACCACCATTATGTACATTGATTTTTGGCTTAAAAATGCGATATAAACCTAAAAAAAAGAAAAGCAGCGTTTCCAAAAAATTGGCTACAATTTCCAAAAAAGAAAGTCTAGATTAACAAATTAGAAGTCAAAATAGTATGTACAACATGTCTTATAAAACAGGTAAATCAATCTTGTACATGATTCCGTGTCCAATTGAATCAAATGCTATGTATACTATACCTTCGGGCACGTTGGATGTACTCCACCGCATTAACCATTTTATCGCTGAAAAAGCAAAAACAGCACGGCACTTTATTAAAAATTCTGGTCACCCTATGCCATTACAACAATTATCTATAATTGATATAGATGACGCTGAGAATCCCTGGCAAAAATTACTTTTGGAGGCTATGGAAAAAGGCTTTGATGTTGGGATACTATCAGAAGCAGGATGTCCCGGAGTTGCTGATCCTGGTGCCAGTGTTGTGCGATGGGCACATGAAAAAAAGATCAAAGTTGTTCCTCTAACAGGCCCCTCCTCCATTTTACTTGCCCTCATGGCAAGTGGCTTTGGAGGCCAGCAATTTGCATTTCTTGGCTACCTTCCATCCAAGGTTCCAGCATTAATCCCAAAAATAAAACAAATAGAACAGGCATCCCGAAAAGGAATTACTCAAATATTCATGGAAACCCCGTACAGAAACAGCTTTTTACTCGAACAACTGATCAAAGTTTGTCAGGAAAATACTTCGCTTTGTGTAGCCTGCGACATTAGTTCTGACCATGAATTGATCATCACGCAAAAAATAAGTGCATGGAAAAAAGCAGATACTTCGATCTATCATAAAAGACCCTGTATATTTATTATTGGATAATCAGGAAAAGAGGTATTTCATTTCTCTGGCAATTTCAATACTACGTTGGGCATAAACTTCCTCCTGAAAAGGCGTACCATCTGAAATTTTTGGGTCATCATATGACAATAAGAATTTACGCTCACAGCCGACTACAACAGGACAAGCTTCTTCAACTGCTGAACAAACTAAGATGGCAATATAGTTTTCTTCAGGATTAAATTTGTCCTGATACTGTTTAGAAAAACAGATTTCAGGAGAAGCAAATTCATCATATCTTACGGCATAAACTGGATTTTCAGTAAATGAAAGTTTATGAATTTTAAAACCTTGTCTTTGTAGTGTTTCTGCCACTGCAGGATGCATTTTTGTAATTTCCACCCCACCAGAATAGGTTGATACAGAATGCCGGCCAAAGTAAGTAGCCATAACAGATGCCCAAATCTGAGCCAGGTGACTTCGCCTTGCGTTGTGGGTACAAATAAACGTTAGACCTAAATTTTGGCTGCTCCCCAGTTTTTGTTGAATGTGCATTTTTATCCCATCCAGCACATTTTTACGGTCAGGAGCAATTTCTTGAATATCAAGCTGATCAATCAGATTTTTAATAAATATATACATGCTTATAGTTTTAACAACATGATGAACCAGGAGTACAGCAATTAGAATTAACAAGAAGATCTTTTAAATTTAATTTGCGCTTGCCTTCAGGAATACCACAAAAGTCTGGTGCGAGACAGGTAGTTTGTTGTGATATAAGCACAAAATTGCCATCTTTATAGTCAAGCCCGAATTTTCCTATCGTTTCTTGGGTCTGATATTCCACTTCCATTTCAGAATCTTCATCGCCTGTAATGAGTGTTGCTGCATCTATAATACGCATTACTTTATGCGGAGTAAGTCTATGTTCAGTATCTCCCGCATACCATATTTGAAAAGTTACCTTTCTCTCGACCCTGGTAACATTGCCACAATCAATAAAATTTTTAGTGCTGATACCCATATCCGTAATATGAAAATGTGCAGGTATGGGTTGTCCGTCTGTTTGTAAAAATTCAATATTTGTAGAATTCTTAATATATTCCTTAAATTTAGAAAATAGCATTTGCTTTCTTTTTAAAATGTGATGTTTAACTAAACAAAAATTATGTCAACGTAGATTCTTTCTTAAATTTTATGATTAACTGTTTATTGTTATTTACAATTTACTGGTGTTGGCGGAAGCACTTCAAAAAAATGATAAAACATTTTTGCAGCTTTTTGCCAAACCTTGTCATCTATGCAATATCGAGTCTTGGGTGGATTAATTTCCCCCTTAATGAGTCCAGCCTCTTTTAAAACCTTAAGGTGCTGTGAAAGTGTACTCTTAGCAAGCGGAATATGATCAGTCAAATCACCGTGATAGCAGCATTGCTGTGATAATAACAACTCCACAATTGCAATTCTGACAGGATGACAAAGCGCCTGCGCATAAGTTGCTAATTCATTCTTAACTTCTACCATCAATATATATATTTATATAAATAATTGCATTTTGTTCGCAAATTTACGAACAATTAAATTAAAAATCAATATAAAATTAGGTGATATTAATCATGTCTTAAATCTATCATGATATTGAAGCATTTTATTGTAGCATATTACAAATTTTAAAAAGAAATTTAGGTCCTTACTCATCAAAGTAAATCTATCATACATTATCTTGCATATATTTAAACTGAAAAAATGTCCATTGTCCGCAAAGGTATTTCTGATCTAGAAGCTCAGGCACTTTTAAAGAAATTCGGATTTAATGAATTGCCTACATCTGAATCTAAAAATATCTGGAAAATTGCCCTAGAGGTTGTGAAAGAACCAATGTTTGTTTTATTGGTAAGCTGTGGCATATTATATGTTATTCTTGGTGATTACAATGAAGGCATCATCTTGTTATGCTGGGTATTTATCATTATTTATATTACTTTTTATCAACATAAAAAAACAGAAAAATCACTAGCAGCTTTAAGACAATTATCTTCCCCCAGAGCCCTTGTAATTAGAGATGGTAAGGAAATTAGAATTGCTGGAAAAGAGGTTGTACCTGGCGACACTATTTTATTACATGAAGGTGATCGCATACCTGCTGATGCAATATTGGCAGAAAGTAATCATTTGTTGGTTGATGAATCCATTCTCACAGGTGAATCCATTCCCGTAATGAAAACAGTTATTGACAATTCATTAGACGATATTCCCAATATTTTTAGCGGAACTTTAGTTGTTCAGGGCAGTGGAATAGCCATTGTTGTGCATACTGGTATTTCAACAGCATTGGGGAAAATTGGAAAATCGCTGGAATATATAGAAAAAAATGAAACACACTTACAATATGAATTAAGTCGATTGATCAAAAATTTATTTATAGGAGGATTAATCGTCAGTGTTGGTGTTGTGGCGGCATATTATTATACGAGGGGAGATATTATGCAGTCCATACTTCATGGCTTGTCTGCATCCATGGCCCTTTTACCGGAAGAATTTCCGGTAGTATTGACAGTTTTTCTGTCACTCGGTGCCTGGAGGCTTTCGAAAAATAAGGTATTAACACGCAAGCCAAATACTATTGAGACACTTGGATCAGCTACCGTGCTATGCAGTGACAAGACGGGTACTATTACACAGAATAAAATGAAAATTGCTGAAATATATACTGGTGACAAGATTTATGAAGAGAATTTTTATGGCCAGTCTCCTGAATTTGATATAAATTTTCTGAGGACCCTTTACTTTGCTTCGCAAAAGAACGCAGTAGATCCGATGGAAAAAGCGATTTCCAATTCGTTATTTACAAATAAACCTGAAGAAATCTCCATGTACCCATTTCGCGAATATCCTTTAAGTCCTGAGTTACCCGTAATGACTATGGTTTATATGGATACTAAAAACAAGGAGACCTATAATATTTACTGTAAAGGCGCTCCGGAGATTGTCTTGCAACTTTGTCATGTAACAGGCGAAAAATTGAAAAATTATGAGGAGGTAATAAATAAATTTGCTAAAAAAGGGTATCGAATTATTGCTGCTGGAAAAGGTAATTGGTTAAATGAAAAATTACCGGATACACAGAAAGATTTTTCATTTGATTTTGAAGGAATCGTAGGGTTTGAAGATCCTATCAGACCAGAGGTACCACAAGCGATCACAGAATGCTATGAAGCGGGTATCAAAGTCATCATGATTACAAGTGATTACCCTGCAACAGCAATAAATATTGCAGGAAAAATCGGACTTAAACACAATGACGCCATTATTACTGGTAGTGAACTAGAAAAACTTAGTGAAGCAGAACTTAAAGAAAAAATTAAATCCACAAGCATCTTTGCTCGAATTATCCCAGAACAAAAGTTGCAGATTATAAAGGCATTAAAATCAAATGGAGATGTGGTAGCAATGACAGGCGATGGTGTAAATGATGCACCAGCTTTAAAAGCTGCAGATATAGGAATTGCAATGGGCCTAAAGGGTACTGATGTGGCCAGAGAAGCTTCTTCTCTTGTATTACTGGATGATAATTTTGCCTCTATCGTTGCAGCCATAAGGTCTGGAAGGAGGATATATGACAACTTACAAAAAGCCATGTCATATATCATTGCCATTCATATTCCCATAGTTGGCCTAGTACTCTTACCTGCTTTTTTCCCGGAGCTCCCTGTCATTTTATTGCCTTTGCACATTGTTTTTATGGAGCTGATCATTGATCCTGTGTGTTCGGTTGCATTTGAATCCGAGCAGGAAGAAGAAGGCATCATGAAACGAAAACCAAGAAATTCATTAGCACCTTTTTTTGGATGGAAAAGTATATGGAAGAGTATTTTCGCAGGAATGTTATTATTGTTAATGGTTGTAAGTATCTACTTTGTAAGCATTTTGGAAGGTCATGCTGAACAAGAAATAAGAGCGATATCGTTTTCTGCACTTATTATCGGTAATGTGTTTTTGATATTATCAACACTTTCAAAAAGCAGATCAGTATTCTCTGTGATTTCTCTAAAAAACCCAGCAGTTATTATTATTATCTGTACTGCACTCATTTTATTATTTATGATAATTTACATTCCTTTCTTACAACAAATTTTTAATTTTAGTAATCCTGGGTATCAACACTTTTTCTTTTCAATCATAGGCGCTATTTCGCTACTTTTTATTCTTGAGATTATTAAAAAAAATACTTCAAACACCTATTAAATCGTCATAAGTGACCTTTGATAAATCACTTATAAAATTTTGTAAATAAACTTCAATACACCAAATTCATATAAAAATATGCACATTATTAATTAGGTTTGTACATTCATAATGATTTGAAAGTCTTGAGCAGTATGCTCAACAAAAGCTCAAAAATTCGATAACTAACTTTTCGAAAGATTATTTTAAATATT
This sequence comes from Saprospiraceae bacterium, assembly GCA_032115755.1. GTDB lineage: Bacteria > Bacteroidota > Bacteroidia > Chitinophagales > Saprospiraceae > OLB9. The sequence continues at coordinate 5,622 of JAUMBJ010000071.1, read as the reverse complement.
GACAAGTATGAAGTGTTTTCAGATTTTTTATCTATATCTCTGCATGTTTATTATGATACTGCTACCGCATTCATCTTTTGGCCAGGAAAAATCAGGTATCATTCCTGCTCCTGCATCGATGGATATCCGTAATGAAAAATCCCAGATTGACAGACTTGTGCTGTATGTTTTGGAAAATCCGGAATACGGGTACATCAAAGCACTGGCGAGGCAAACTCCGGGTATTGCTTTGGTAACATCACCTGAGGGATCAAATATTACGCTCGAAATTGATGGGCGCATACCAAAGGAAGCGTATGAACTTTACATTGAAGATAAGCAGGTGAAAATTTATGGAGGAAGTGCGGCTGGGTTGCAATATGGATTTACAAGCCTTCACCAACTCATTTTAAATAGAAATTTCCCACTGCCAAAAGTTGTAATAAAGGACAATCCCGAATTTAGTTACAGGGGAATGCATTTAGATGTCGCAAGGAATTTCTTTACTGTTGCTGAGGTTAAAAAATATCTCGACTTCATGGCTTTTTATAAATACAATGCTTTTCACTGGCATCTTACGGAAGATCAGGGTTGGAGAATCGAAATAAAAAAGTATCCTAAATTACAGGAAATTGCAGCCTATCGGAAAGAAACACTTATTGGTCATTACAATGATCAACCTCACCAATTTGATGGTAAAAAGTACGGAGGATACTATACTCAGGACGATGTTAAAGATATTGTAGCTTATGCTTCAGAACGAAACATAGATGTTATCCCAGAAATAGAAATGCCTGGACATTCGCTTGCTGCCCTGGCCGCCTATCCTGAATTGGGCTGTGGCCCTGGTCCATATGAGGTAGCTACCAAATGGGGGGTTTTTGAGGATGTATATTGCCCAACTGAAAAAACCTTTAAATTTCTTGAAGATGTCATTGATGAGGTTGTATCAATTTTTCCCGGAAAATACATACATATCGGAGGAGATGAATGCCCCAAAATTGCATGGAAAAATAGTAGTTTTTGCCAGGAATTAATTAAAAAAGAAGGCCTAAAGGACGAACATGGATTACAAAGTTACTTTATTACCAGAATGGAAAAATATATCAACAGCAAAGGCAAACAAATCATAGGCTGGGATGAAATTTTGGAGGGTGGACTTGCTCCAAATGCGACAGTTATGTCTTGGAGAGGCATAGAAGGTGGACTTGAAGCGGCCAGGCAAAACCACGATGTAATCATGACTCCAGGTTCTCATTGTTATTTCGACCATTACCAGTCAGAAAATGCTAATGAGCCTTTGGCCATTGGAGGTTACACTCCAATTGAAAAAGTATATGCATGGCAACCAATACCTGAAAATCTGACTGCAGATAAACGAAAATATATATTGGGCGGCCAGGCAAATCTTTGGACAGAATATATTCAGAACTTTTCCAAGTTAGAATATATGGCTTACGCCAGGGGAATCGCTATGTCTGAAGCTTTATGGAGTAAAAATAAAAATTACAATGCATTTTTACAGAGATACGAATTACATCACGGATGGTGGACAGCGAAAGGAAGTAATATGGCTTATCATATTTATGAGCTGAAACCAAAAATTACTGCAGGGGTAGGAAAATCAATAAAAGTTTCTTTTGATTTACCAATTAAAACAGCTATTGGACATTCTATTGATAAAACGCTCCAACCAGATATGAACAGTGGAGAATCCTTTGAAATAACTCAAAGTGGCTTACATACATTTTTTACAAAAATAAACGGAAAAGAAGGAACGCCTATTAAATTAAATTTCGACTTACATAAAGGAACAACGGCAAAAATAAGTTTTGTCAATCCTCCTTCGGAAAAATATAGTGGAAACGGAGCTGGAAGTATCATAAATGGTATTAAGGGAAGTAATGAGAAGTATGGTGGCTCAGAATGGCTGGGGTTTGAAGGTACTGATGCTATTGCTATTGTAGAATTTGCCAAAGCGACACAAATTGATGAAATAAGCTGTAGATTTTTTAAAGGTGAAGGCCAGTGGATATATCTTCCTAAAAAAGTAACTCTAGAAATAAGTAAAGATGGCAACAATTATACTCCATTGCAAATAAACCAAGTTAATACTCAGGATGGTAAGATTTCAAATGTTTCTTTTAAAAATCTTCAAGCAAGCTGCAAATTTTTAAAAATCAAGGCGCAAAATTTTGGTATTATACCTGAAGGTGCCCAAGGTGCTAGCCACGGATCGTGGTTATTTATGGATGAAATTATTATAAAATAAGATGATAGTTTATTCAAAAACTATTTTTGAATATATCAAATGACCAAATACTTTTTTCTCTTTTATAGTTTTATTTTTTCCAAAATATCTATACGGCTTTGCGCCTTATATCTTGTTGTATGCAGCACCTATTCATTATCAGGGCAAACCAATATATCAGACTGGGATGAATTACAAAAAAGAATTGTACCAGAATGGTATGGTAAAGCAAAATTTGGCATATTTATACATTGGGGAATATATTCGGTACCATCTTGGGCTACAAATTCCAATGCAGATGGATTTGGAAGCAATTATGCAGAATGGTACTGGCAAAGGTTACATACACCAACTTTAAAAATTCATCATGAATTCAATGAATTTCATAAAAGGGTATATGGCGCGGATTTTAAATACGAAGAATTTGCACCACTATTTAAATGTGAATTATTCGATGCAGAAAAATGGGCAAATATTATTCGAAGTTCAGGCGCACGATATGTTGTTCTGACCAGTAAGCATCACGATGGTTATTGTTTATGGCCATCAACTGTTGCTGCTGGTTGGAATTCATTAGATACAGGACCAAAAAGAGATTTAATAGGAGAATTATCAAATGCAATCCGAAACTCCGGTTTAAATATGGGTCTGTATTATTCATTATACGAATGGTATAATCCCCTTTATTTGCAACATATTGAAAAATACGTAGATGATTATATGACCATTCAAATTAAAGACCTGGTGGACAAATATCAACCAGATCTGTTATGGTTTGATGGAGATTGGGAACATCCCTCATCAGTTTGGAAAACGCGTGAGTTGTGCCGTTGGTTATACGAAGATTCACCAATATCATCTAAAATTGTGGTTAACGACCGCTTGGGTAGTGATGTTCATTCAAAATATGGAAGTTTCCAAACTTCAGAATATGGTAGAGGTAATCTGACGAAGGGCAGATTATGGGAAGAGACAAGGGGCATAGGTCAGTCTTTTGGTTATAATAGAAATGAAAGTCTGGAAGAATATGCCTCTAGTAAAGCTTTAATTCATGAGCTGATAAAAGTAATATCTGCAGGTGGGAATCTTTTGTTAAATATAGGACCTTCAGCTGATGGAAGCATACCCGTAATTATGCAACAACGACTCAAAGATATTGGTGACTGGCTAAATGTTAATGGAGAAGCTATATATGATACAAAAAGTACCGATAATACTCTATTTGATAGTTCAGGAGACAATATTTTTACCACACAAAAAGATACAAGCACTTATATATTTATGCTCCAATGGAAGCCTATGCTAACCTTAAAAACAACCATTAAACCAAACGAAATCACGCTTCTAGGATACTCAAAATCACTTGAATTTAAATACGATAATGATATTTTGAATATCATACTTCCTCCCTTAACACCAGATTTGGTCCCATGCCAACATGCCTGGACTCTGAAAATTCGATAATATGTGGCGCTTAAAAAAAACATGGCTTGGCTTTATGTTGTTAATGCCGTTCATTTTAAATAGTCAAACTGAAAAGAAATGGTCCCTTATTTGGAGTGATGAATTTAATGATGTAGACTTTCCAGATTCGACTAAATGGGGGTACGAAACGGGATTCATCAGAAACCAGGAGCAACAATACTACACTGCTAGAAGGCCTGAAAACTGCTATGTAAGGGAAGGAAATTTGGTCATTACTGGCAGAAAAGAAACTATTCCAAACGAAAAATTTAAATCTGGATCAGCCGATTGGAGATATAAAGATTCCCTTGCCTTTTATACTTCGGCAAGCATAAATACATTTGGAAAGTTTGATTTATTATATGGAAGAATAGATATTAGGGCAAAATTACCTGGAGGGAAAGGAATATGGCCGGCTTTTTGGTTATTGGGCGTTAACCGACCTTATGTGAAGTGGCCATCCTGTGGCGAAATTGATATTATGGAGTTTATAGGTGATAAAGATTCTGTGACCATATATGGTACCGTACATCGTGACAATGAAGGAAAAACAGATCCAAATTATGTATCTTCCGGTGGTAGCATAAAAGCAAAAAATATAACCTCAGCATACCATCTATATAGCTTGGTTTGGAATAAAAAATATATCGATATACTATTTGATAATAAAAGATTTTTTCGGTATAAAATTGATAAAGCGAAGAGAAAAAGCGGGGATAATGCGTTCAGAAAACCTTTTTATTTGCTCATAAACCTTGCTATGGGTTCTGCATGGCCAGGCCAAATTGGTGATGAGGATCTCCCCGCTACATTATTGTTAGATTATGTAAGAATTTATAAATTAAAATAATATCTATTTAATTATTTTAAAATTAATTATATAATATTATATTTTTATTTATGTATCATAATACAATTTTTTATATGATTATTTAACAATAAAAAGTTTACTTATTTTTTAAAAAATTGACCAAACAGATTGGGATAAAAAAATAAATTGATGAAAAAATTAATATCAACATATTTCATGGTTGTGCTATTTAGTAATCTGCATGCACAGCATGAACACACTTATTTTCAGGATCCTGATCCTATGATTGCGGAGCGTCTTGAAGATTGGCAGGATTTGAAATTCGGGCTACTCATGCATTGGGGCGCCTATAGCCAATGGGGAATTGTTGAAAGTTGGAGCATCTGCCCTGAGGATGTCCCATGGGCTACTGGTGCTAGAAAAAAAGGATTTAATGAGGATGATTATTACGCCTATAAAAAAGAATACGAGAATCTTATAAATAGCTTCAACCCGGACAAGTTTAACCCGGAAAGATGGGCTGCGGCGGCACGGGAGGCAGGAATGAAATATATGGTTTTTACAACAAAGCATCATGATGGCTTTAGTATGTTCGACAGCAAATACACCGATTATAAGATTACCGATACGGCTTGTCCTTTTTCTGCCAACCCTAGAAGTAATGTGACCAGGGAAATTTTCTCCGCGTTTCGTCAGGAGAATTTCTGGATTGGCGCTTATTTCTCCAAGCCAGACTGGCACAGTGATTATTATTGGTGGAAGCAATTTCCTGCCAGCGACAGGAACCCTAATTATTCTATTGAAAAATATCCGGAGCGTTGGAAGCAATTTACAGACTATACCTATAACCAAATTGACGAGCTGGTGAGTGATTATGGAAAGCTGGATATCCTTTGGCTGGATGGTGGCTGGGTACGTAAAAAAACACCGGAAGAAATCAAGGAGGAGTTGTTGGAAAAATATGAAGGCAGTCGCTGGGCACGTAATCCGCAAAGCCAGGACATCAATATGCCCTTACTCGTGAAAAAAGTGCGGCTAAAGCAGCCCCGACTCATTGTGGTAGACCGGGCTGTTCCCGGCGAGCAGCAAAACTATTTAACGCCGGAACAACATATTC
>JAUMBJ010000070.1:0-4993 GCA_032115755.1 Saprospiraceae bacterium | reverse complement strand
CAGGCTGTAGAGATTGTTCATGATATACGCACCAAAAAACCTGTGGGTCTTATCGGTGACTACCATCCGTTTGCTTCATTACCGCAGCAAAAACATCCGTTTTTGTAAATGAGGCATGAGGGGTTGAACTGTAAAAAAATTTATTTCCTTAAGCAACTGCAGTATATAACGTCACCTATATTTTGGCCAACGCTTCAATCGGATAGGTTGAATAGTTGAAATTTTTGATAAGTTAAATTTTTTATTACTTTATGCTGTTTTTGTAATATTTGAGACCCGATTAAACGCCCAACTCCTCACCCTTCAACTTATGGCAAAATCTGAAAGTCGTCAACAATTAATATTTTTCAAACCAATCGAATTTATCCTGTATAATCCGCTGCTTTTCAGTCTCCAGGAACTTTAGAAATGCCCTACCTGCCGGAGTATGCTTTTTATCTTTTAACCAGATAATATACCAGGTTGACTTAATGGGAAATCCCTTAACAGGTATTATTTTCAACTGCTTGTTTAGTAATTCGTTTTTAAGTCCTATCAGAGGCATGATGGAATAACCTAGACCAGCAATGACTGCCTGCTTAACGGTTTCATTGCTGGTGAGTTCCATTTTCTTGATCACAGGAAGATCATTTTTTTTGATAAATTTCTCCATGACATGACGTGTTCCCGATCCGCGCTCCCTATATATTAAAGGAATATTTTTGAAAATTTTTTTGTCATAAACTTTACCGGGTAACTGGTCGTCATATTGACCAATCAGAAATAATTTGTTTTGCATCAATTCGATTTTATCTAAGTTCAAATTTTCCGGCAAAACACTTACTAATGAAAAATCAACTTCATTTTTCTCGAGACTCATGATCACCTGCGCCTTATTGGTGACATCCATAAAAAGTTCTACGCCAGGGTTCTTTTTAATAAAATCTGACACAAAATAAGGCGCAATATATTTTCCGGTGGATACAACAGAAATTTTGAGTTTGCCGGTAAGCTGACCCTGAAAAGAATGCATTTTATAATCTATAGCATTGACTTCCGTCATGATCTTTTCAGCAGATTCGGCTATTTCCATTCCAAAATCTGTAATAAAAATCCTTTTGTTGATTACTTCAATGAGGGAAATATCAAATTGATCTTGAAAATTTTTTAATTGTATCGATACCGCTGGTTGGGTTAGATGCAACTCTTCTGCAGCCTTTGTAATACTGCGTGTTTCCACAACTTTTAGATAGACTCGAAGTTGATTTAAAGTATAATTCATAAAATATTTTTATAATTAACATTACAAAAATAAATAATTACTTATGATAATTATATAGAAATTTGCGCCATAAATCAAAATTTTTTAAAAATGACTCGAATTACAGTTGCAAAGGGTGATGGAATTGGTCCAGAAATTATGGATGCTACGCTCGCCATTCTTAAAGCTGCCGGTGCAAATATTGAAATTGACGAAATCGAAGTTGGAGAGAAAGTCTATTTGTCCGGAAACACCTCCGGAATAGCTCAGGAATCGTGGGATATCATTAGAAAAAATAAAGTGTTTTTAAAAGCCCCCATTACAACACCTCAGGGAGGAGGATATAAAAGTCTGAATGTCACAACTAGAAAATTCCTTGGTCTTTATGCCAATATCAGACCATGTATGAGTCTTCATCCTTATGTAGACACCAAACATCCCAAAATGGATGTAGTCATTATCCGGGAAAATGAAGAAGATCTGTACGCCGGGATTGAACACCAGCAAACGGATGAGGTCATTCAGTGCTTAAAGTTAATCAGTCGCCCCGGTTGCGAAAAAATAGTTAGGTACGCCTTTGAATATGCAAAATTATATGGTCGCAAAAAGGTTACCTGTTTTACTAAAGATAATATCATGAAACAAACAGATGGTCTTTTCCATCAGGTTTTTGACGAGATAGCTGCAGAATATCCAGAAATAGAAAATGAACACTGGATTATTGATATTGGAGCAGCTAAACTGGCAGACAGTCCGGAAGCTTTCGATGTGATTGTTATGCCGAACCTATATGGTGATGTTTTGAGTGATGTTGCCGCTCAGATAGCAGGTTCAGTGGGATTGGCAGGTTCTGCCAATATTGGTGAGACATGTGCTATGTTTGAAGCAATTCACGGGTCTGCACCCCGGAGAGCTGGCCAAAATATGGCAAATCCTTCTGGCTTGCTCCAAGGGGCCATACAAATGCTCACCCATATTGGACAAGCAGATATTGCAGAAAAAATTCAAAATGCATGGTTAAAAACTATTGAAGAAGGAATTCACACTTATGATATTTATAAGGAAGGTGTTAGTTCACAAAAAGTGGGAACTCGCGAATTTGCACTTGCTGTCATAAATAACCTCGGTCAAAAGCCCGAAAAACTTAATCCGGTTTCCTATGCCGCCAATGCCAAAATTGATTTGCCAAAATACGTCCGAAGAGCACCTCAAAAAAAGGAATTGCTGGGTGTAGACCTGTTCGTACACTGGAGTGGGACGGAAGTCAATCAGCTTGCAGATATGGTTAAAAATTTAAATGACAATGAGGTTGAGCTCACCATGATAACCAATAGAGGAATAAAAGTGTATCCTGATGGATTCCCTGAAACTTTTTGCACAGATCACTGGCGATGCCGATTTAAAGCCACAAATGGGAAGTTGCTTAAAAAAGATAATATTATCAGACTCTTACAAGATGCAGAAAAATTCAGGATAGATGTTGTAAAAACAGAAAACCTGTATGCATTTGACGGAAAACCCGCTTTTTCTCTTGGACAGGGTCAATAATTAATTATCTAAAATAAAAATTATGAACTTGCAATTATTAAATGGGAAGTTTACACCCGAAGAATCATTACATGTGCTTTCTCAATGGGTACAAGCAACAATTGCCTTCCATGAAAATAAAATTGATACAAGCCAGAATGAAGAAGATATCAAAATGCGTGAACAACGCATTAAGCACATCCAGAAAGAGTTCCATGAAATTAAGCATGCCATAATAGGTTCAGGTAAAACCTGGGACCTGAATACTGAAATCAAACTGCATTAATCTTTTAACCAAAAATATCTTACATACTTTGAATGAATTGAGGTAAATATCCATCTAATGACAAAAGCAGTAAAGCTTTAAGACAAATAATAGAAAATTAGTCAGTTTGCATACTCTTTGCCTTTATCAGTAGATATTTCTCTAGATTATTCATTTATGTACAAACCATAATTTTAAAAAAACAAATGAACCATCAAATAAAATCACTGGCACTCATCCTTATTGCTCTAGGCAGTTCTGTTTTCTCTTGGATATCTCTAGATCCGTTTGCTGCTGAACTTTGTAATGCTTTGTCCATCATATTGCTGTTGGCGGGTATAAAATTTCTGCATATTGCCGGTTTCAACAAACTTCATTCAAATAGATTCTATGCAAAACGCTTTCCATTTTTTTCAAAACAGAAAGCTGGTCATAGTCACCATGCATAGGAAAGAAAAGGTTATAGCACCCTTAGTACACAAACATTTAGGGGCCAAAACGATTATTGGCCATGATGTTAATACGGATTTATTTGGAACTTTTTCGGGAGAAATTGAAAGACAGGATGATGTATTGACAACACTGCAAAAAAAATGCCTTGAGGGTATGGAAAAATATGATTGCGATCTTGCCATCGCGAGTGAAGGGTCTTTCGGAATGCACCCATGGTTATTTAATATGCCTGTGGATGATGAATCCATATTGTTGATGGATAAAAAGTATCAACTCGAAATCATCTCTAGTAATCGTAGTGTAGATACTAATTTTGGAGGTAGAGAAGTTAGTACCTTTGAAGAATTGAAGTCATTTGCTACTTTATCCCGCTTTCCTTCTCATGCGCTGATCATTCGTCGCGATAAAAGTGCTTCAGATAATGTGTGGAAAGGCATTCGCCATTGGTCAACGTTACATAAAGCTTTTACAAACATACAGCAGCAATTTGGAAAAGTATATGCAGAAACAGACATGAGGGCTATGTGCAATCCAACTAGAATGAAAATCATAGGTGAAACGGCAAAGCAATTAATTACAAAAGTGCTTTCCTGCTGTCCAAATTGCCATAGTCCTGGGTACACAATCACAGGAGCAGAATTTGGATTGCCTTGTGAAATATGCCAAACACCAACAAATTCAGTTAAACATGAAATTTATACCTGTAAACAATGTCAGTTTACAGAAATAAAACCTAACAAAAAAGGCAGTCTATTTGAAGATCCAATGTATTGTAATATTTGTAATCCATAAATTTTAACAAAATGAATACACATAATGCCACTTTAATCAATGGTACCTTTAATCCGCAGGATGCAGCCTCTGTAGTTCTCGAAATGTTGAGTTTCAAAATAAGATATCACCAGTTGAGACTTCACAGTCATCAGGAGCGTTTTGGAGAAGACACCGAACATGCTCAAAATAGGATTAAAGAACTTACAAAAGAACGAAAAGACTTAATTCAATGGCTTGAAACTATAGGGCCAAATCAATTGCTTGATATCCAATGTCAAATAAACATCCGCGTTTCTTCTGGACAGGAAAAAGCCCTAAATGATATGTCCGTTTTTATTGAACAATAAGACCTTGCATTGCTTTATATGACATGTATACTTTCGGCTGAAAGTATACATGTTTAATTATCAATAAGATGTGTTTAGCAGTATCAGTTTTTCCATTTGATATTGCATCCGGCACTTGGATATTGAGGCGTTGGTGCATCGTTCATTTCAAGCAAAGCATCTAATGCACCTCCTAGATCATTACCTGTTAGTGGTCTACCATTACCTGGTCGGGAATCGTCAATCCTTCCCCTGTAATACAACATTCTGTTTTCGTCATAAAGATAAATATCCGGGGTACATGCAGCATCATAAGCACGAGCTACATCCTGGCTTTCGTCATAAAGATATGGGAAGGGATACTGCAACACTTTGGCTACAAGTCGCATCTTATCCGGATTGTCGTCC
>JAUMBJ010000069.1:0-5272 GCA_032115755.1 Saprospiraceae bacterium | reverse complement strand
AACCTTTACTGATCCAGAACCTGAAGTGACAGAAGCTGAATTTCCAGCAGAAGAACCGGTTATTCATCAGGTAGAAATTGAAATTCCGGTGGTGCAAACGGTCGTTGAACCAGTAATTCTTCCTGAGGTTGCACCCACAACAGAGGCGCCGGCAAGTCAGGAATCTGTTCCTGCCCCAATACATCATGTAGAAAGAACGTCACAAACACCTGCGGCACCTACAAAACCCGATATCAAACCCGATATATACGAAAACCTTTTTGGAGATATAAGGATGCAGGATTTGTCAGATAAGCTGGCATGGCAGAAAATTCCTGATTTGACTAAAGCAATGGGTATAAATGAAAAAATTCTCACAATCCAGGAATTATTTAAAAATAATCAGGATTTGTTTAACAAGACCCTAGCCGATTTAAATTCACTCTCCTCATTTGATGAAGCAAAACATTATCTGATTGATCATATTATAGGTCCTATGGACTGGGCAGCAGATAATAAGGTGAAAAAGGCAGCTAACTTCATCCGACTCATTAGAAGGCGATTCGTATAAATATGTCCGGACAAGATAATTTTACAGCAGAAGTCATTAGACTCATCAAATTTCCGCTGCTTATCGTGGCTGCTATTTTTGCTGTAAAAGCTGCCGAACAATGGTTTGACTGGTCATTGATATACTACGGAATTCAGCCTCGGGAGCCAGGCACCATTACCGGAATTATAACGGCACCATTTGTGCACGGGGACTGGAATCATTTATTTAATAATGCTACCGGATTATTCGCCATAATGCTTTTGATCAATGCATTTTATCCACGCGTAGCTGTCATGACCTATTTTTTTACGTTGATTGTTAGCGGTATATTGGTTTGGTTTTTTGCCAGAGGTAATTCCTATCATATTGGTGCAAGCGGCGTAGTCTACGGATTAGTAGCTTTTGTCTTCTTTACGGGGTTATTTAGAAAAAATCCCAAATCTGTCGTTCTTGCACTGATTATGATCATATTGTATAGTGGATTGGTGGAAAATTTATTTCCAAATGACAAAAAGATTTCCTGGGAAAGTCACCTCTCCGGTGTCATTGCTGGATTTATAGCTGCCTTCCTGTTCAAAAATATTCGTGAACCCGACGAAGTTGCTTCTGTAGCTATTTCTGATGAGGAAGAACGACAGTATTTCCTTCCACGTGATGCCTTTGAGAAAACCAGAAAAGAGCGCGAATGGGAGGATATGTACAGGCAGTTTGATAGTTGACTTATTACCATTACCACTGAGTTAGTTTTTTTCAATAAAGTCTAAAACAAAATTTGGTCATTAAATTTGGTTAAGATTTGATAATTTATGATTTTAAGTAAAATCAATATGTAAGATGATCTTAGTCATTTTTCAGAGAAAACCAATATGCAATGTAAATGTGTTCAAAAGGAATCATATACATTTGGGTGTTATTTAATTACACTAAAAACCCGATATATATATGTGTAGATTTACCAGTATTATTAGACTGTCAGGATTGGTGCTCCTGCTCATTTTTCTAGATTCATGTCGAAAGGATGTTGATGATACCAGTCAGACACAATTTAAAAGCGCCCACGAATACGGAAGCGAGGTGCCCTTAGCATGGAACAATCTATTTTTAGAAATTGACCGGTATTCCCCGGGTTATAGACCTCCGGCAGCAGCAAGAATGCTGGGCTATATAGGTCTCGCAGCGTACGAATCAATAGTTGATGGTATGCCGCAAAACAAATCTCTTTCTGCTCGATTTGCAGGTATGAATATGCCTGATATTCAGGCAGATAAGGAATACCACTGGCCAACAGTTGTCAATGCAGTATATGCCTCTATGTTTAGATATTACTATCCACACATTCGACAGTCCGATCTTGCCAAAATTGCCGCGCTTGAAAATAAGTTTATTGCCGAGGCATCAAAAACGGTTTCGAATGACGTTATAGTACGTTCCCAATTGCATGGCACCGCTATTGCATCCGAAATTTATGATTTTAGCAAATCTGATTTTGCAGGTCATGATGCCTTTAAAAACCCTCGACCTTCGACCTATGATCCCCCCAAGACCGGAACCTCCGGCGAAAAACTATGGCAGCCCACATTTCCTGATTATACAAAGGCATTATTCCCATATTGGGGAAGTGTTAGACCTTTTGCCATTACAGAATCAGATAAATTGGCAAAGGCGCCATTAAAATGGAGTGAAGACCCTAATTCACCCTTCTTTATACAAGCAAAAGAAGTTCAGGTGTGGGTCGAGCAAGCTTCTTACGAAGATCTTTGGATTGCAGAATTTTGGAGTGACGATATATTCGAACTTACCTTCGAACCTGCTGCAAGGCAGATTGCTATAGCCAATCAGCTAGTCAAGGAGGAAGAAATTTCTTTGGCAAAATCTGTTGAATTTTATGCTAAACTAGGAATGGCACTTTGTGATGTAGGTATCGCTGTTTGGCATTCCAAATATGTTTATAATGTGGAACGTCCGGTTACATACATTCGCCGCTTGCTGAATCCAAACTGGAAAACACATCTCCATAATCCAATAAATAGTGTGCAAGGCATGACCCCTGAGTTTCCTGCTTATCCCTCTGGTCACTCAGGATTTGGGGCAGCAGGTTCAGCTATTATGGCAGAAGCTTTTGGTAATTCAAGAGAGTTTGTAGACAAATCCCATGCTGGAAGAACGGAATTTAAAAGCAACCCAAGAATCTACAACTCCATATTGGAAGCAGGCGTGGAAAATGCCTATAGCAGAATGCCACTTGGCGTGCACTACAGAATGGATTGCGACGAAGGTATTCGCCTTGGTTATCTGGCAGCCCGAAGAGTTCACGAAATGCCCTGGAAGAAATAATAACGATTTGTTTAAATAAAAAAAGGTCCAATCGGACCTTTTTTATTTCATAGCACGCTACCTTTTCTTTAATTTACAGGAGATAATTATCCCTCTAATTGCTTTTGAAAATATGAAATAAAATCAGCAATAGACATGGCTCCAAGATCACCTTCTCCTTGCTTCCGGATCGAAATTTGACCCGATTCAAATTCTTTGTCTCCAATAATTAACATCAACGGAATTCGCTTTAATTCAGTGTCCCTGATTTTTCGTCCAATGGATTCTGCGCGTTCATCAATGTATCCTCTGATATCGTGCAATGCAAGTTGCTGCTTGATTTCCTCACAATAAGGTATAAACCTGTCAGATATAGGAAGTAGGGCAAATTGGTCAGGCGCAAGCCATAATGGGAATTTTCCTGCCGTATGTTCGATTAATATACTGATAAATCGCTCCATGGAACCAAATGGTGCCCGGTGGATCATGACTGGCCTGTGTGGCTGATTGTCGGATCCTATGTATTCTAATTCGAACCGTTCAGGAAGATTATAATCTACCTGTATCGTTCCTAATTGCCACGACCTGCCCAAAGCATCTTTTATCATGAAATCCAGCTTTGGTCCGTAAAAGGCAGCCTCCCCAAGCTCCGTAGTGGTTTCTAGGTCCACTTCCTTAGTGGCTTCAATGATAGCGCTTTCTGCAGCATTCCAGTTTTCGTCAGATCCAATATACTTCTCTGGCTTTTCCGGATCCCTTAGTGATATTTGAGCAGTGAAATTTTCAAAGCCCATTTTTTTAATCACCATAGTGGTCAACTCCAGCACTTTTAAAAACTCACCTTTCAATTGCTCTTGTGTACAAAATATATGCGCATCATCTTGGGTAAATCCCCTTACCCTCGATAGCCCATGCAACTCACCACTTTGCTCATATCTATATACAGTACCAAACTCTCCAATACGAAGCGGTAATTCCCTGTATGACCTTGGACGGTGACCAAAGATTTCGCAATGATGCGGGCAATTCATGGGTTTGAGTAAAAACTCTTCTCCCTCTTTTGGGGTATGTATGGGCTGAAAACTATCTGCGCCATATTTGGCGTAATGACCTGATGTCACATACAGGTTTTTTGAACCAATATGGGGCGTTACAACCATTTGATAGCCTTGTTTTTCCTGCTCTGAACGGAGATAATTCTGTAATCTTTCTCTGAGTTGGGTTCCTTTGGGTAACCAGATAGGTAGACCCTGTCCTACCTTTTCTGAAAACATAAATAATTCCAGTTCAGCCCCGAGTTTGCGGTGATCCCTTTTTTTAGCTTCCTCCAGCATTTCCAGATAATCACTCAGATCTTTGGCCTTGGGAAATGTGATTCCATAAATGCGGGTCATTTGCTTTCTGGTTTCATCTCCCCGCCAATAGGCACCCGCCAGATTCATAAGCTTTACGGCTTTTATCGAAGAAGTATCAGGTATGTGTGGCCCCCGACAAAGGTCTGTAAAATTGCCCTGCGAATAAAAGGTGATCTGTCCGTCCTGCAAATCCTGTAAAAGCTCTATTTTATATTCATCGCCTTTTTCCTGAAAGTAGGATATGGCCTCAGCTTTTGGTACCTCCTTCCTAACATAGGCATTTTTTTGCCTTGCCAGTTCGAGCATTTTTTCTTCGATTTTGGGAAGATCTGCAGGCGTGAGCGTAACACCTCCGGTATCAACGTCGTAGTAATATCCCTGATCTATGGCAGGTCCGATTCCAAATTTTATACCGGGATACAGCGATTCCAAAGCTTCTGCCATGAGATGCGCAGATGAATGCCAGTATGTAGATTTCCCCTCTTTATCTTGCCAGGTATGCAGTTTCAGACTTGAATCTTCATGAATAGGCCGGGTAGCATCCCAAACCTCTCCGTTTACGGATGCTGATAATACGTTTCTTGCCAGTCCTTCACTTATCGAAAGGGCAATATCCATGGCAGTAGAACCTTTAGGATAACTTCGCACACTTCCATCCGGCAAGGTGATTTGAATTTGAGACATATATCGATTTTAAAGTGCAAAGATAAGCTTTTTTAGATGCTTTTTGACAGATTACTTCTACTTTCAAGCCATTCGAAGTATCTGTTTTGATGAATAATGCTGTCAAATGACGTTTCTATCTTTAGTTTTGCAGCATCTCCTGTGGGATGCAAAAGTCCGTTAGATATACATTCAGCAAAATCAGGTATATCTCTGGGATGACATAAATACCCTTCTTTTTTATCTTCTATCAATTCTGTAATCCCCGAATGGATGGTACTGATGACCGTTAAGTCTAAAAGCATGGCCTCCATCAAGACCACAGGCAGACCTTCACTGTCACCATCATGACCTGTTATACTGTGCTGGAGAAATAAATCTGCCTGTATAAAAAAGGGAATTATTTGAT
>JAUMBJ010000068.1:0-3775 GCA_032115755.1 Saprospiraceae bacterium | reverse complement strand
AAACAACCAGACACGATTCTTTGTATTATTCGCATAAATGGTATAATCATGAAGCTTCAACATGTATTTATTAAAGCTAATAGGGAATTTTTCCTGATGCTTAGCCTGATTTTGCCATTAGCTATGTCGGCCCAAAAAGGATGGGAAGTTGGCGGCTGGTTGGGATCAGCTCATTATTTTGGTGACTTAAACACCACTATTAGAGTAGATGAACCAGGACCTGCAGGAGGAGTGATGGTCAGGTATAATTTCAATAACAGAATTTGCCTTAAAGGTGCTTTCAGCCTTGCAAATGTGCACGGTAATGATGCAAGATCTGGAAATACATTTGAAAAAAATAGGAATTTAAGTTTTAGAACGGGTATTGCTGATTGGAGTCAAACCTTAGAGTTTAATTTTCTAGAATACATGCATGGAAGCAAATACAACAATTTTACACCATATTTATTAGGCGGATTAAACATTTTTTATTTCCAGCCTGCTGCTGAGTATGATGGAAAAAGATATACTTTGAGAAAACTTGGAACAGAAGGGCAATCCCTCGGAAAGGAATACCCATTGTTTAATATTGGTGGCATCCTTGGAATAGGGTTTAAGTGGGATATAAACAGGGATCTTAGCATAAATATCGAGCTTAGCCATCGAAGCCTACTTACAGATTATCTCGATGATGTTAGTGGTGTGTATGCAGACAAAGCCTTTATTCAGGCGGTACGCGGTGAAGTGGCGGCAGCACTTTCTGATCGATCATTAACGCCCGGACTTGGAGATACAGATAGGCAACGAGGTGATAGGACCAATAAAGATGAATTTGTGTTTTTTGGTATTGGTATCGTCCGATACTTTGGTGATATTGCCTGTCCTGAAATATCAAAAATTCGCTGATTTAGCCATCATTTTTCAGCGCATTTTATTAAAATTGATTACTTTTGAATAAACATGGGTAAGCCATAAAACCAACGCTGATGGCCGAAATGAAAAAACTAAATCAGGAGAAACTGGATCTCAATCTCGGCCGCATATCAGGCAACAGTATCAGGAGTTCTTGGAAAACCCCTGAAGACATAGAAATTTTCGAGTACTTTAAATTTGCAGATTTATCTGATGTTCAACATCTCCGTTATGTTGCGGGGATACCCCCATATTTAAAAGGCCCTTACAGTACAATGTACCTCTCGTCTCCATGGACAATCAGGCAATATGCAGGATTTTCAACAGCAGAGGAAAGTAACCAGTTTTATAAAAAAAATCTGGCTGCAGGTCAGAAAGGTCTTTCCGTTGCCTTTGATCTTGCTACCCACCGAGGATACGATTCTGACCATCCTAGGGTGATGGGAGACGTAGGAATGGCAGGTGTTGCCATAGACAGTGTTGAAGATATGAAAATTCTTTTCAAAGACATTCCACTGGATGTCATGTCTGTGTCCATGACAATGAACGGAGCTGTTATTCCTGTACTTGCATTTTATATCATTGCTGCCGAAGAACAGGGTGTAAATCCCGAACAACTTTCGGGTACTATTCAAAATGATATTCTAAAGGAGTTTATGGTAAGAAATACTTACATCTATCCTCCAGCTGCTTCCATGCGAATAATCAGCGATATTTTTGCTTATACGTCGCGGAAAATGCCAAAATTCAATTCGATTTCCATCAGTGGTTATCATATGCATGAAGCAGGCGCACCTGCTGATTTGGAACTGGCCTATACACTTGCAGATGGTATGGAATATCTACGGGCAGGAATAAATGTAGGCCTTGATATCAATAAATTTGCTGCTCGATTTTCTTTTTTTTGGGGTATTGGGATGAATTTCTTTATGGAAATCGCAAAAATGCGCGCAGGTAGGCTTTTGTGGGCCAAAATAGTTCGTGATATGGGTGCCACAAACCCGAAAGCGATGGCCCTTCGTACGCACTGTCAAACGTCTGGTTATAGCCTTACTGCCCAATCACCTTTTAATAACATCGGAAGAACATGTATCGAAGCCTATGCCGCCGTATTGGGAGGAACTCAATCGTTGCATACCAATTCGCTAGATGAAGCCATAGCTCTTCCAACGCCCTTTTCTGCAAGGATTGCCAGAGAAACACAATTATTTATTCAACAAAAATCAGGAATTACAAAAACAATTGATCCTTTTGGAGGAAGCTATTACGTAGAGTACCTGACAGATTCCCTTTACAAAAAAGCGCTGGATCATATTGCAGACATAGAAAAGGTCGGCGGTATGGCAAAAGCGATTGAGCTCGGAATTCCCAAAATTAAAATAGAAGAAGCTGCTGCATCCAAACAAGCAAGAATTGATGCACTTGCCGAAAAAATAGTAGGTGTTAACATTTTTAATACAGATGAAGAAAATCCCTTACAGGATATTCTCGCCGTAGATAATGAAAAAGTGAGACAATCACAAATATCAAGACTTCAGAAAATCAAATCTGTCAGAAATCAGCAAAAAGTAACTGAGGCACTGACTAAGGTAAAATTGGCAGCTGGTGATTCTTCCCTTAATATTTTAGAAGCTGCCGTAGAAGCTGCACGGCAAAGAGCCACATTAGGAGAGATTTCTATGGCGCTGGAAGAAGTTTTTGGCAGGTATCAAGCCATACACAGAACGATTTCAGGAGTTTATGCAAAAGGTATTCAAATGAATGAAAAATTTAAGGAAGCATTGGCGCTTTCCAATAAATTCAGCCAGCTTGAAGGCCGAAGACCCAGAATAATGATAGCAAAATTAGGACAGGATGGTCATGATCGGGGTGCAAAAATAATTGCAACGGGATTTGCAGATCTTGGCTTTGATGTTGATATTGGACCATTGTTTCAAACTCCTGAAGAAGCAGCCCTTCAAGCGGCAGAAAATGACGTTCATATCCTCGGAATTTCCTCTCTGGCCGCAGGACATAAAACGCTTGTACCTCAAGTTATTCTAAAACTAAAGGAACTTGGAAAAAATGATATTCTAGTGGTTGTTGGAGGTGTTATTCCACAACAGGATTATGCTTTTTTGTATGAACAAGGCGTGACAGCTATATTTGGACCAGGAACCATCATAGCTGATGCTGCCATCCATTTATTGGACACCATGATAAAACAGATTACGTAATCATTTTACGTATCTGCTAAAGGCCTTTAAGTAATGATCAATATATACATACTTCATGGAGTTCTTATATTGCATAATAAAACGGGGATGTTCCAAAGGCACTATTTCATCAAAAAATTGATATTGTTTATTTATATTATTTAGGTATTTCGCATTCTTTCCTGTTCCTAAGCAAAAACAAACCTGACTCAGGCCTGCTATTTCCCTCTGCTTAATTATATTTTCAATAATAAACATTCTAACAGCAGCTTCCAGCGCAGGAGAATCATAATAATTATAATTAACCATCCTCCCTGCCTGATTTTTTGATACAAAACCAAGAGGACATACCGAACTGATATAAAAATCACCATAAAATTTTTCAGCGCCACCATAAGCATTTATCATATCATACATAAAAACAGATGATGGCTCATGAGTATGTAAATCCTTTACAGAAATACTACAATATTCCTGCAATCTTTTAGTATCTGTAAAGGGAATTCCGGTTGCCCCAGCACCCAATCTGCCAGGATTGATGCCCAATATTAAAAATCTTGGCCGCGAATCATGGTAAAACCTGGAATAAAATTGCCAGCAAATCTCCCTTATTCTTGTATGCTCCATAAAGGGATTCATTATAGAAATGCCGTCAGGTAATGTTCCTGTAAAGTTGGTTGTTTCTAAGA
>JAUMBJ010000067.1:2733-3571 GCA_032115755.1 Saprospiraceae bacterium | reverse complement strand
ATATCTTTATGAAAATATACGGGTTGATCTGTTTCATTTATTGCCCCCTGGATTAAATGGCATGGAAGTAATGTGGTATTTTTCTGAAACAGCAGGCAATTTTGAGGGTCTGGTTCTACGGCAATTATGTGGTCAGGCGCATTGGTCAGCGAAAAATATACCGTTGCCAAGCCGATATGGGCGCCAAGATCTACTATACATCCAGGCTTTTCTAGTGGAAAATCAGGGCGATATATTTCGTACAAAAAAACATCATAAAAAACCGGTAAATCTCCCATTCTCATCCACAAGGAAATCTTTTTTCCATGCCATACCAGATCATAGTGCCTGGCTTTCTGGTCTAAGCCAGCATACCAGTGTGACCGTGATAAGACCGTTAGGATAATAGTCTGCCCAAGCAGCATTAACACAGACGAAAAACAGTCCGATATCTGGACAATAAATTTAAGCTTCTTCCACATGTTGCTGTAGCTGTTGAAGGATAGATGACCCGATTGCAGGATGTTGAAATGAACTAAGTTGTGGAGAAAAAGACGCTATTGACTTGCGCACTAAGATCATTGAAATGGCCGAAGCCATGGACTGTGCATCATGATACCTGGCAACAAGGTTTTCAAGATTATCTGGCAAAGGATAAAATGCTGGTATGACAGATGGGACGCCAAATTTTATCATATCTCCGACGGCCCCGCTTTGTGTAGTATATCCAAATATTTCGTTGCATGGCCCATAGGGCTTGATTGTTTTAAAATTCCAGATGAGGAGGTCTACATCAAAAAGTATTGACGTATAATCTTGATGGGACAGATAGTCTGAATAAGTTGTAAATTTTATGGAA
>JAUMBJ010000067.1:0-2723 GCA_032115755.1 Saprospiraceae bacterium | reverse complement strand
TCTTATGAATTATCTTCATCCCAGCTCCATCACATTTTCCCATGCATATCACTTCGATATCCATTTTCTGGCTTTCTGCAAAGAATTTTAGGCCTTCAGCCAACATACTATAGTCTTTCTTTGACGAATTGACGTTTCCAGGTATTCCAATGGTTAGCTTACCTGACGGTAATGTGCTTTTTCGTACTAAAATATGATGCCCTGATGGTATAACCATTGGATTTGGCATCAGATTTGATGCGGTGTGATCCAAATAATATTTTTTCATAGCATAACTTGAAAAAATAATATTGCTTACCTTTTGTATCCATAATTTTTCTCTTTGCAGCGCTCCTGTATATTTATAGGACATCCATTTGATGTATTGATGGAGGGAATTTCGGTCAAAAGCAAATGCAGGCTCTTGAAAATCTTGCCACAATTGAAAGTGGGTATTGTGAATCAGCAGGAAAACCGGGTTTGGGAAATCGAGATGATCCAATTTGCTCTTTTTGGAGGGAAGGGTGGTGATGATGGCAAAATCACAGTCCACAAGTGCATGTTGGCAGTCCTGGACAAAGTCAGTTTTGGAATCCTCTGTAATCCATGTAATATGTGCCGACAATTCCATGATCTTTAATTGACTGGCTACCCAAAGGTTGCAGCATACAGACAAATTTTCTGTCAATGGGAAAAAGTGCATGATGTAGGTATACAGCACTTCCTGGTGCATACCCCATTCACAAAGGACAATTTTTCGAAATGGTTTCTGGCTTTCCGCCCTCACTAGATTTTATTGAATACGTAATTGGCTTTTCGCATATAAATTAACGTAAATTTACGGATTATTGGCCATTGTAGAGTCCATAAAAATAGCAATGCACTTGCATGGATATATGTCAACCTTATCAAGCAGCTTGTACTATCTTATAGCCTTACCTTATTGACCAATTTATTTCATAAAATTGAAGCATTTGATATCATCCTCTAAGGATTTACCTCCAGCATAAAAAATATAGTGGTAGCTTAATAGCTTTTTATTTAGAAGATTTTGTAATCACCATGGGTCAACCGTTTTTTTCCGTCATAATACCCACAGCCGACAGGCAGCAATTACTGCGTATTGCTGTAGCTTCAGTTATTGAACAGACTTTTTCAAACTGGGAGCTCATCATTGTGGA
This sequence comes from Saprospiraceae bacterium, assembly GCA_032115755.1. Lineage (GTDB taxonomy): Bacteria > Bacteroidota > Bacteroidia > Chitinophagales > Saprospiraceae > OLB9. The sequence goes on along the minus strand of JAUMBJ010000067.1, from coordinate 1,563 downwards.
TGACGGCAAAAAAGATAAGATTGATAATCGAACAACTTACCTCCAGGACGATCGGATATTTTTATTTGAGGTTAACCTGGCGAGTAAAGGAGGTTCCAGAAATTTTGGTGTGTCTAAAGCGAGGGGAAAGTATATCTGTTTTCTCGATGATGATGATTATTTTAGGGAGGATCATTTGTTTCGTTTTTGGCAAAAATACCAGTTGGAAGCGCATCAGGACAAAATACTGCGGTCGGGGTATCTTAGATTACAAAATGAAAAAATGATAAAAGGTCCGGTATACCGACCCAGGCATGATGGACATCCGGCAAAATTTGCCGTTTATGCTTTTTGTGGCGTATGGTCATTGAGTATCCCAACAGCTTATCTAAAAGAAAACCAGTTTAACCCAGATTTGCCTTACTGGCAGGATACCCATCTTTTGTTGAGGCTTTTTGCCGCATATGATTTAATCCAGTTACCCGGCTACTCCTATGTGTACAATATTCATGATCAAATGGGGTCATTCCAGGCATTTCGACACTTTACTTTGAAAGAAGTCACGGCATTGAATATTGGAGCTATAGATGATCTGATCGCCCATCATAGTGCCTTATTGAGTCATGTCTTAGGGCAAGCTGACTTTAGATACCTCAAGGCAAAGAAATATTATGAAGCAGCCCATTATGCACTTGTCTATTACGATGGTCGAGCGTTTTTACATTACTTTGTAGCTGGTTGCCAACAACAGATTTCCGTCAATTTTTTGAAGACCTATCTCATTCTGATGCGCGATTTTATACTTAAAAAAATGGGGTTGACAGCACGAAGCCGCAAACCCCTGGCATAACCATTTTGCAATATGTCAAACCATGTTGCATTTTTTACATAGTATCAGACATAAATCTGAAGAAGTTGTTTTTCAGGTCGGTATATATGGATTTCTGGGTTTCCATCCTTTCTCTGAGGTCAGTATGGTCATCGAAGTGAACATGATGAATGGCAACCGGATGCTCCTCTGCATATTGGGCAAGCTGCTGCTCGTGTTTTTTGATGTCTTTTTTAAGCACATCTATCACATCTTTATGTAAAACAAACTGGTTTTGAAAGTGCTCTACTTTTGCCCTGACCTCATTAGAGGTATACCGGGATACAATTTCTTCAAGCCTTTTTCGGAATATGTCAATCTGATCCTCCCAGAATAATAGTTCTTTAATCCAAAAAGTGTGTTCAAAGTGTAAATCAGAGAGATAAACCCTCTTTACTGTCTCCGTCATATCTCAAAACATTTGATAAGGTGATTCAATAAAACAAAGCTACTTTGAATAAAGGTTAACCGTTGTGAGGAGGATTAGCTTTTTATATGATACAAATCATATTACGGCTATTTGCTGAAATTGCATTTCGTAGAGGTTTTTATAATGGCTATCAGGCGTATTTAGTAAGCTTTCATGTGTTCCTTCTTCCATAATTTGGCCATTTTCAAGGACTATGATTTTATCTGCGTTTCTAATGGTGGAAAGTCGGTGCGCAATGATAATAGATGTTCGTTTTTCGATAAGTTTTTCAATCGCGTGCTGGATA
>JAUMBJ010000066.1:0-15706 GCA_032115755.1 Saprospiraceae bacterium | reverse complement strand
TACCGCTGGCAAAAATTATAAAGATGATATCTGATGCAGTCTTAAAACCTTGGGGTATGGAAAGAAAGATATCCATTATTCCCAGGGGTTGTTGGGGCAAAACTTTATAAGTTCCTGCAATAACTGTTGATTTTCCATCTATTATTTCCCTCTCAAAAGCTCCAGCCTGGATAAAATGGGACATTAATCCTGCAGCGAAAAGTATTCCCAAAAGTATTAAGACAGGGTGAGGAAGACTCAATTTTCTAATCCAAGTAGAAGGTGTCATTTTACGTTTTTATATTATTTTGAAGGAGAAATCTATATCTATTCTCCATATCTTATGCAGAGAACAAGCAAAATTAAATATAAGCAATTCAATGTTTACATACATTTATTTTTACATTGAATATCAACTTTATAGGAAAACAATTGTTTTAAAGTCTTCAAATTTGATTACATCATGGCTATTATTATAACAGACGAATGTATTAATTGCGGAGCATGTGAGCCTGAGTGTCCCAATAATGCCATTTATGAAGGCGGAGTAGAGTGGGCTCTTAAGGATGGAACTGGTGTGTCCGGTCAATATATTCTGGAGGATGGAACGGTAATTGAAGCCTCGGAAATGCAAAGACCTGTCAGTGATGAATATTATTATATAGTCCCAGATAAATGCACTGAATGTGTAGGATTTCATGAGGAACCTCAATGTGCAGCGGTTTGTCCGGTAGATTGTTGCGTACCAGATCCTGACAGAGTGGAAGATAAAGAAATGCTTTTGGAAAGAAAAAATAAACTACACGTTTAATAATTGACAATACAGAAATTCCTACATTAAGACTTATCGGACCCTAAGTAAGGGTTGTCTTTATTTTTATTGAATTTGTCTAAAGTTCATACTTTAAAAATATTTATTAAGTAATTTTGATCTTAGACAAAAATTATGGCTTTGCCGGAATTAAATAGATTAACCATCTTGGATTTTCGAAGATGGACTGCACACAGCAGTTTCTACCATTTTCTTTTTTGGCTTTTGTTATTGATTTTTCAGATGATCAACTTAACAAACGTAGCCTGGTATCACCGTCTTTTGATTCCCCTAATAAATGTAGTTTTTTTTGCAGGAGTAGCCTATTTCAGTTATGTATTTCTTTTTGATCACTTTCTGCAAAAAGGAAAATCCGGGATTCAACTACTCAGTGTATTAGCAACAAGCGCTGTTTTAACCCCAATTAAGAGCGTTATTCTTTTCTTTGTTACTTCTTCTAATGTATTGTACCAGTCTAAAGTTCTTGAAAATCAGCTTTATACTTTTTTATCTTTAGCTTTTGTGGGGGTATCAGCATCGATTTATCGCATAATACTTGAGTGGTTTTTTCAGCAAAATTTAAAAAATGAGCAAGAAAAACAAAGGTTACAAAGTGAGCTTGAGTTTTTAAAGTCTCAAATAAATCCTCATTTTTTATTTAACACCTTAAACAGTCTTTATGCCTTAACGCTCAAAAAGTCTGACCAGTCGCCTTCTATTGTGCTTAAACTATCTGAAATGCTCAGGTATATGCTCTATGAATGTAATGTAAATCTGGTTTTACTTTATAATGAACTCAATTATATTGAAAATTATATTAGCTTGGAAAGAATTAGATATGGAAAAAAACCAGATATAAAATTTAAAATAAAGGGAGATATTGAAAATCTGTTCATCGCTCCATTATTACTGATGCCATTCATTGAAAATGCTTTTAAACATGGAATCAATAATCAGTATGACGCTGGTTATGTTCACATTAGCATCCAGGTTAATGAGGGTAGCTTAAAATTAGAAGTTATAAATAGTAACTCTGGGAAAATTAATTCTGACGTAGAATCAAAGGCGGGTGGTATAGGGTTGTTAAACGTAAAGCGACGATTGGACATACTATATCCTGATGACTATTTTTTGAAAGTAGACGACCAAAAAGATTATTATCGAGTGGAATTAAAGCTTAAGCTTCATAATATAAATGAAAATTAAAAGTTAATATATGATAAGGTGTATGATCCTTGATGATGAGCCGCTGGCTGCGGAAGTACTAGAAACGTATATAGCCCGCATACCAGAGCTCTGTATTGTTAGCAAATGTACGCATGCTATGGAAGCTAATGATGTTTTAAGAAATCAGCAGATTGATTTACTTTTTCTAGATATCCAGATGCCTAAAATTACGGGCATTGAATTTTTAAAGGCATTAGAATTTCCTCCGTTTGTGGTCATTGTTTCTGCCTACCCGGAATATGCTGTTGAAGGCTTTGACCTTAATGTTATAGATTACTTGCTCAAGCCGGTCTCTTTTGAGCGATTTTTGAAAGCTGTCAACAAAGTTTCAGATCGTATAAAAAATAAAAAGTCAGAAATATCAGATATTCTTCCGGATCCTGTCGATGATCATATTTTTGTTAAAGCCGATAAAAGACTAGTTAAAATCAATTTTGAGGATATTATATACATTGAAGGTCTAAAGGATTATGTAATTGTTAGAATGGACAATAATCGTGTGATTACTCTTCAAACCATGAAAAGTCTTGAAGACAGATTACCTTCATTACGTTTTAGGAGAATCCACCGTTCTTTTATTGTTAATCTGAAAAGATTGACCGCAATATCAGGTAATCAGCTTGAGGTAATGGAGTCAGGGAAAGTAAAGCTACTTCCTATAGGGAAAAACTATAAGGATGAGCTTTTAAGTTTTATACAGAGTAACAAACTATAATAAAAATCTTTTATTCTTTTTTGATTTTTGAAACTTTCACCTGAAGTGATTCAGCTTTTTCAACGTACGGAAGCCATTCTTTTTCCACGAATTCATTTACTTTTCTTTCAGCATGATCAACAGCTTTTTTGGCATGCTCCAGCGAAATCAATGCATTTTCTCCCGGAGCATTCCAAGAGGAACTAAGATAGCTGCGGGCACCAAATAAAGTACTGTTTACATTATCTGGATTACGCTGAATTCCTTTCTGTTGTTCCGGATCAATGAACATATTTTCCAGGGAATCAAGTTGTTTATAGAGTTTTTTATGCCATGTCTTAAATGCCTTGGTTATGGTATCCTCTTGATTTTCAATGATTTTATCCATTGTTTGTATGCCAGATCGTACATCCTGGATCGTATTAAAACTCTTTGTAGCAATTGTTATAAGCTGATCTAGGTCGTTAAGATTATTATTAATGGCATTTTGCTGTGTTGAATCAAAACTGGTTCTTGGATCAGCAAACACCTTAACCCATATTGAATCTTTATTTTGTTTATATGTGCAAACCAATTTGTATTTTCCAGGACGAACTTTTGATCCTGAAGGAAGCATATTGTCGTCATCATTTCGACTCCTTCTTGAAGGATATTTAACGCCATCACGTGTCAAATTCCAGTAAATCCGCTGGAATCCTGATTCTGGTTTTTGGGTGAAATACCTTATTTTATTACCATTTTCATCAAAAACTGTTACTTTAACTTTTTCTTTGGAATCCTCTTTTGCACCTGTTTCTTCTTTTTGATTTTCATTCGGTTTTATCCAAAGTCCTTGAGAAACATTACTCCAAGACTTGTTATCTCCAATAAACTCTCCCTGTCCCGTAAATCTTATGCCATCATAAGATTTTGTACTTACTAGCCATCCTGAAGACTCACCTGCCAAGGCCATTTCTTTATCAAGTAATACTCCTTTTCCTGATGCTATATTTCTGAGAGGAGTAATATCATCCAATATCCAGAAAGCCCTTCCAAAAGTGGCAATGATCAGGTCATTGTATAAAGGGTGAATTTTCATATCGCTGATCTGAACCTGAGGTAGGTTTTTATTCCAATGTACCCAGTTTTGCCCTTTATCGAAACTCACATATAAGCCTACATCAGTACCTAAAAATAGCAATTCTGGAACAACAGGGTCTTGAACAATTGAAACTACAAATCCTTTTATCTGGTCGGGCCCCGCAATCCTCTTCCAAGATGCTCCAAAATCATCTGTGTAATACGCATAGGGATCATAATCGTTCCTCCGATAATTATTGGCAACAACAAAAGCTTCTCCAGCGCTTTGTGTAGATGCTATAATTTGAGGAATCCAGCTATTTTCAGGTATTCCTTTTAATTTGGATGCTACATTTTTCCAGGATTTTCCACCATCTCGTGTAATCTGCAGATTTCCATCATCCGTACCAACCCAGACAATATTCTGATCAACGGGGCTTGGGGAAATAGCAAGTATAGTGGTATGATTTTCAGCATTTGTTGCATCAGGAGTAAGACCTCCTGATTTATCTGCCTTTTGTTTTTCCAGATTGTTGGTGGTTAGATCAGGAGAGATTAAAGTCCAGCTTTCGCCACAATTTAAGGAATAATGTAAAAACTGACTGCCAAAATATACTCCGCAATCATTAAATGGATCCTGTGCAATAGCTGCATTCCAATTGAATCTCAACGTTATACTTGTGTCAGGATGAACAGGTTTTATAAACTTTGTTTTTCCTGTTAGTCGATCATAAAAACCAACATTTCCACCCTGTGACATAGCATATCCATATCTGCTGTCGGCGGGGTAGGGTACAACATCAAACCCATCTCCAAAATATAATTCCTGAAAATCATAATTTCGAATTCCGCCACTCTTGAGTACGGATGATGGTCCAACCCAAGAGCCATTGTCCTGCATTCCTCCATATACATTGTACGGGAAATCATTGTCAACATTTACATGGTAAAACTGCCCAACAGGAATATTGCCAGCAAATTGCCATGTTTCACCACGGTCTCTGGAAATCGTCAATCCTCCATCATTACCATCAATAATGAAATCGGCATCAAGCGGATGAATCCAGAATGCATGATGATCGGGGTGGACATTATTGCCATAATCTGCGATACTTCTAAAATTTTTTCCACCATCTTCACTCATCGAAACATACGTATAAATATTATATATCCTATTTTCATTAAGCGGATCAACATAAAGTTCTGCGTAATAAAATGGTCTGTCACCGATATTTTTAGTAGACACCAAAGACCATTTTTTTCCTCCGTCAATAGACTTGTATAATCCATTTTCTTTGGCTTCTACAAGTGCATAAATGATATTTGGTTTTGAAGGTGCTACAGCCACACCAATTCGGCCGAGATCACCCTTAGGAAGACCGTCTTCAGCATTAATTTTTGTCCAATTTTCGCCAGCATCATACGTAATGTATAGACCTGAACCTTTACCGCCGGAATTGAAAAACCAAGGTTGTCGTTGGTATTCCCACATCGAAACAATCAATTTGTTTGGGTTGGTGGGGTCAGTTATCATATCTGCAGCTCCAGTTAGTGGATTGACATATAGAATTTTCTGCCACGTTTTCCCTCCGTCTGAGGTTTTAAAAACCCCTCTTTCGTCATTAGGTCCCCATGGTGAGCCCAGAGCTGCTACAAAAACAATATTTGGATTATCTCTGTGGATTACGATTCGGTGGATGGTTTTAGTGTTTTCGAGGCCCATGCACTTCCATGTTTTTCCACCATCTAGACTTTTGTAAATTCCTTTCCCAGTATTCAGGGAGTTTCTTGGGTTGCCTTCCCCGGTACCCACCCATATTTCTGAGGGATTTTTCTGATTTATTTTGATGGCACCTATAGCAAGACTTGATTGTTCATCAAAAATAGGTTTCCATGATGTCCCTCCGTTTTCAGACAGCCAAACTCCGCCAGAAGCCGAACCTGCTAAAATGCGCTGTGGAGATGATAAGTCTACATCAATGGCCGTAATTCTGCCACTCATACCTGCAGGGCCGATATTCCTGAATTTCATGGCTTTAAATTCATCTAGCTTAAAATCATTTTGCGCATTTATCGAAAAAGATATTGTTAATAGTATCGTGAATCTAAGTATGTTAAACATCTTGAAAAATGGATTTTAGTTGAATTGTTATAATCAGTATCTTATAATCTTAAAGCTTTGAGTGCTATGATGATTTACCACAGTCACTACATATAAGCCTGCAGGAAGTGATGACAAATTAAAAAAGACTTTATGATCTTCATTGTCTGGTTTTTGAATAACTTCTTCACGGCAAATTGCACCATGGGCATTATATAATTGTACTCTAGTCAAATTATTAAACCCAGAAAGGTTGACAGTCAATTCATCTGTTGCTGGATTGGGAAATACAGAAACCTGCTTTTCCCATGAAAATTCCTTTGTGGATGTTGCCTGACCGGTAGCAAAATTGAATGTCAATTCTTTCCCAAAATCTGGCTGAAAAATTTTCCAGTTTCCATTAGTGCCTTTGGCTCTGATAAATCCAGTTCCATCGCCATTAGCCCACCAGCTGATGCCATCCTGGTCGCTGTCCAGGAACTGGAGTTTATAACATCCATCAAGTCCTTTGATGGTATCCTCATAAATTTCATAAGGACTCATATTTGGACGACTTGTTTTAATAATCTGACCATTTATATCTTTTAAGATCCAGCTTGTTTCTCCTGGTGCACTATTAGGTCTGATGGAAACAATCAAGTCGCCATCTATAATTTCAGGTGAACTGAAGGTCGATGTTAGCGTATTATTGGAATTATATGTATCCTCTTCTTGATTTATTCGGGTGACCGAAACGGTAAATTTATTGCCCTTAAGGTATTCTCCGGCTGGTATTGCGGGTAATAACACAACCTCTGTTTGGAGAAATTCAAGACTTCCTTGCCATAGGTAAGTATATGATTCTCTTCCCGCTATGCCATATTTTATTTCTACTGAAGTTAGTTTTTTGCTACCTGTGTTTTTAATGATTATCTGCGGTTGCTGACAAATTGGATTATTTCTGAAATGCGTTATCAGGTCTGAGGGTGCAAGTATTTCTTCGATACTTGCATCAAGTACAAAATTGGGTTTTCCATACTGGACTAGTTGGGTATTAACAATATACCTGCTGTCTCCTGATGCAGTATTTAGTCCATAATCTAAATTTACATTTGAACCATCCGGAATCCAAGGCTTAATTTCAAATTCCTTAAGATCACTTGGCATACCCGGACACCATCCTGCCCTGTCATAAACCCAGGTGCCTCCCTGCGGATAAACTGGATTTTCAGCACATTCTTTCCATAATTGCCAATAAAATACTTTGGTGCCTTTATTTACATTTAGGGAGTGGGTTCTGGCTATAAATTCTCCTTCTTGACCATGACCGGTTGAAACTGTTCTAAGTTTAACAGATGCAGCTTCAGGGCTACAATAAATATCTCTTGCTTCCAAATGATCATTATTTAATACAGACTGATAACCATACATTGTTGCAGGCCATACCTGATGAATGGAAAGTACATTTCTAGTTGGCTTTCCTTTGATAAAAGCAAATCTGATATCAAGTTCTTCCTGCCACTCTCCACCTTTATCCAAAAGTAATCGCTTTTTATTTTTTAATATCGGCCCATAATCCGTAACGTCAAAAATCCATACTTTGCCATCTTTTCCGAGATCAAGATTAATTCCGTAGGGAGTGACAAATGATAAAAGTTCATATTTAGCCGGAAACTTTCTGTAATAAATCAGGTCTTCTATTTCTAGTAAGTACTCCTCTGGAAATTCAACTTCATCAATTATCTCTCCAGACTCGTCATAAACTGGGAAAATACCTGCCTGCCATACGAATGAAGATGTTTCTTCAATGATCTGGTTATTTTCAAGACGGAAAGGCCTTAGTCGCAATGCAGGGTTCAATACGGAATCTCTTTGGAAGATATTAATGACATTCAAGTTGAAATTACCTCTCAGAAATGACATGTCAGGTAAAGCATTATGAATTGAGAACTGCTTTTGATATGTCAGCGCTCGTAAAGGTATTTTATGGGGGATACCACTATTAAATTGGCCTTCGCCTTCAAAGCTGGACTTGTCAATCAATTGAGTTCCTTGAGGTTCATTCATATTATACCAAGCTTTCAGATACGGTAGTAAACTTGTATTATCTTTAGGGGAGGTATACATAAAGGATTGAATTTCCTGAGCCGTGAGGGCTTTATTCCAAATAGTTAGATCATCTAAACCACCAGTATAAGGAATATTTCCATTTTCATCAGTTCCAATAAAAAATTGGTGAATGTCAATTTTTTTAGATTTAGCTGTTCCTGTATGCCAAAGCTTACCATTTAGGTAAATCTTCATTTCGCCAGTTTCTGTATTTTTGGTGAATGCCCAATGTTGCCAAGTGCCTTCAAATTCGGGAGTTATAGCAGTTTTATCAATACGGTCAAATCCACTTCCATCATTTCCGCAATCCCAATAAACCCTTGAATTTGACCATGGAAGGTGTATATTCATCTGCCTGTTACCTTTTTCATCTATTGCATAAAGAATAGAGTTATTATTAGGTAAAACCGCTTCATTTCCTTTGGCCCAGAAAGCAATGGTAATTTCGTTTGAAATATCTCCAAGCGAAGTTGTTGATATTTCTCCTTTACCCTGACTACCCAGATTAATGAAATAATCTGTTTCATTAACAAAATATGAAATGGCATCTGGGAGGAAAGAACTGTGTATTTCGATGAAGTCCTGTTCTGAAATTAGATTCTGGTAACTTAGCTCAACAACTATGGCAGAACTACCATCGTAAACAAAAGGCTTATGGAATATAAAATTACTTGTTCCAGTCGCACTCCATTCGGTGTTTCTTTTCAAAACTTCATCAAAAGTAAGATTATTTATATCTTCTGGTTTCAACGAAATGGTGTTACTATTGGCCAATCTGATATGCATAAATTCTGACTTTCCGGAACCGTTATGTTTAAGTTGCAAGCCGTGTATATTGCCAGAATTTAAATTATTCAAATATGATTTAGGTAGTATAAAATATGACTTCCAGGATTTATTTGAAGGTAGTTTGAAATAGGTGTTCTCTTGATGGGGACCGACCTTAATCGATGTCACGTTAGATTGGGATAGTATATTTAAATTTTTCTGTTGATATTCCGTGTAGGTATAAGTTGGTTTGGTTGTGTAAAAAAAGAAATTCTCATTATACCCATCAATAATGAAATTGGGATGGGTAGCCTTAAGGGAATCAATAGCAGAAGAATCTATAATATTAGTATTACAACTGTAGTCCCATTCGCCACATCCAAGATTTCTATTTGTCGAAGTAGAAACGAGTCCTTTTTTGCATCTCATTCTATAATACATAAGAACTTTCTCATAATTATTATGATCAGCATCTGGGAAACTTATCATACTATCGCGAGTTCCAGACTGAAAATTAAAGGTTTTTACCCATAGTGTGTCTTGACAGAAAATATGCGAACATAAATTCAAACTACATAGAAAAGTCAGACATAAAAATGTGATTCTAATGCTTTCAGCGTACTTCATTTCAATCAGATATTAATGGTAAAACTAATGAAAATCTGTTACTTCTAATGAAAACCAGTTAAACTTATCTTTTGGCAAAAAAAAAGCCTTACTTCGGTAAGGCTTTTTATTATTGTATCTTTTTTCTATACTGCAAAACTTTCACCACATCCGCATGTCCTTGCAGCATTGGGGTTATTGAAATAGAATCCTTTTCCGTTAAGTCCTCCTGAAAATTCAAGAGTTGTATTGCACAGATAGAGAAAGCTTTTTAAATCAGTCACTACTTTTATGCCGTTATCATCGAAAATCTGATCATTAGGTTTATTTTCATTATCAAATTCCATATTGTAGCTTAGACCAGAACATCCGCCACTAGTCACACTAACGCGAACGAAATAATCATCGGTCAGATTTTGATCATTGATGATTTCCATAATCCTCTCTTTGGCACTATTAGCAACAAAAAGCATAGTTTTTTATTTTTTAATTAAGAAGCGGATACTTCTTCGTTTTTCTTTTTATAATCAGCAATAGCGCTTTTTATAGCATCCTCAGCCAATACGGAGCAATGAATTTTAACAGGGGGTAGGGCAAGTTCTTCAACAATTTCCATATTATCTATAGCTAATGCCTGATCTACAGTCTTTCCTTTCAACCATTCAGTTGCCAGTGAGGAAGAAGCTATAGCTGAACCGCACCCAAAAGTTTTGAATTTGGCATCTATTATGGTATTTGTTGCTTCATCAACCTCAATTTGAAGTCTCATCACATCTCCACATTCTGGAGCACCTACAAGACCTGTACCAACATTTTTTTTGTTTTTATCCAAAGTGCCGACGTTTTTTGGATTTTTAAAGTGATCTAATACTTTTTCTGAATAAGCCATATCGTTAAGTTTTAGAATTTTTAAATATAATAATTAATGCTCTGCCCATTCTACGGTAGAAAGGTCAATACCTTCTTTATACATTTCCCAAATAGGACTAAGATTCCGCATGTGGTTGACTCCTTCAGTAACCAGTTTGATGGCTTCATCAATATCTTCTTCTGTGGTAAACCTTCCAAGACTAAATCTGATGGATGAATGAGCTAGATCGTCTCCCAAGCCTAGTGCTACGAGAACGTATGATGGTTCGAGCGATGCGGATGTACAGGCGGACCCCGAACTTACAGCGATATTTTGATTGAAAGTCATCATCAACCCTTCGCCTTCCACATGCTTAAATGAAATATTAGTTACATGCGGCATTCTGTGGTCTGTATTTCCATTTATATAAACTTCCTCCAGATTGTTTTTAAATGCCAGTTCTAGTTTGTCTCTCAATTTAGAAAGCCTTTCGGTGTCAGCTTCCATTTCATTTTTTGCTATTGCGGCTGCTTTGCCAAAACCTACAATACCTGGAACATTAAGTGTTCCTGATCTCATTCCCCTTTCATGTCCTCCACCATCCATTTGAGCTGTTACTTTTACGCGCGGATTTTTACGGTTGACGAAAAGTGCTCCTACTCCTTTCGGTCCATACATTTTGTGAGAGGTGAATGCCATCAGATGTACGCCTGATGCCTTTGGGTCAACAGGTATTTTGCCGACTGCCTGAGTGGCATCACTCATAAAAAGAACTCCATGTTTATTGCAAATATCACCAATCTCTTTCATGGGTTGAATGACACCGGTTTCATTATTTGCCCACATGATGGATACTAGTATTGTCTTGCTTGTAATAGCATTTTCAAGTTCCTGGAGATTAATCAATCCGTCAGGTTGTACATCTAGGTATGTTACCTCGCCGCCAAGTTTTTCAATTTTTTTACAGGCGTCAAGAACAGCTTTATGTTCAGTTTTTGTAGTAATGACATGATTACCCTTCGAACTATACATTTCAAAAACACCTTTAATAGCAAGATTATCAGATTCTGTAGCTCCCGATGTAAAAATTATCTCTTTCGGGTCTACGTTAATTAAATCCGCAATTTGCTCTCTGGCATATTCAACGGCTTCCTCTGCTTGCCAACCAAATGGGTGGTTTCTACTAGCTGCGTTTCCTGGAATTTCGTAAAAGTATGGCAACATAGCTTCTACGACTCTTGGATCAGTTGGGGTAGTAGAGTTATTATCGAGGTAAATAAGTTTTTTGCTCATTATTTTCGCTTTGTGGTAGTTGGGTTAAACTTCTTATTTATATTCAATCTAAATACAAAGATAGATTCAAATTGTTTAATTTATTAACCAATTTAAATAATTTAACAACTTTATAACCAAACATAAATTTTGAAGAAAGAAGATAAACTAATTATAAGTAGTAGTAAGTGCAATAATTTTTTTTACTTATAAAATTTTTGTTCTTTTACATGGTCATCAAGAGTTTTTGTGTGAATCTTAAAATTAAACTTTTTATTTGTCTAAATCTTCTGTGCATTGGGATTTTACATGCACAGCTCGAAACCGATACATTTTCATTAGCATACATAACGGGTAAATTTGATCCATCAAAGGAACAATATTTTATAGAAATTCCAATGGAGTATGCTGATCAAGCAGGAAGATATTTGCGTAAGGATGTGTTTGAATCATTTAAGCGTATGTCAGATGAAGCTACTCTATCCGGAGTAAAACTGGTTATACGTTCGGCAACAAGGAATTTTGAAGCTCAAAAAAGAATTTGGGAAAATAAATGGGAGGGAATTGTGCTTCTGGAGGGGAGTATTAATGCCAAAGAATGGATCATAAATCCAACTGAAAGGGCATTAAAAATATTGGAATACAGCTCCATGCCTGGAACATCACGTCATCACTGGGGAACAGATATTGATCTAAATTCATTTGATAATGAATGGTTTGTATCTGGAGAAGGTTTGAAACTTTTTTCATGGATGAAGGAAAATGCTGCTCGTTTTGGATTTTGTCAGCCATACACCGCAAAGGACAACCAACGAACTACGGGGTATGAGGAAGAAAAATGGCATTGGACATATATGCCAGTGGCTGAAAAGATTACTGCTCAGGCGGAGAGGTTGCTCACAAACGAACATATTACAGGATTTAAAGGTTCTTCGACTGCAGTTGAAATTGATGTCATTAAAAAATATGTATTTGGAATACATCCTGAATGCAGGTTTCTGTCGGGTAAAAAAGAAAAATAATGTATGCGTGATGACATTTCATTAAAAGTAGATACCTCTGTTAAAGGAATTATTCTACTTACACTTCCTATCAGTTTTTCAAAGCTTATTCCAGAATTGAATTACTTATTTAATGCTGCTTTCCTCGGCCATATGGGTAGTAAAGAGTTGGCAATGGCTGGCATTACAGGTGTTTATTATTTGATTTTTTCTGCTATGGGGTATGCTATTTCTACAGCTTTGCTGGCCATAATGAGCAGGAGAGCAGGAGAAGATAACCGCGACGCAATTTTTTCTACGTTGTGGCATGGTTTGCTTGTAGGTTTACTGATTGCATTTTGCACTATTGGTCTGACCTATGCGGGTATTGATGTTTTATTATCCATTAGTGGTGTAGATTCTGAGGGTGCGGCAATGTCAGGGTCATTTTTGAAAATCAGAATCTGGGGATTAATTTTTTTGTATGCCTATCAAATGCAGAATGCCTATTTAATTAGTTTGCAGAAAAGCAGTTGGTTGTTGTATGGCGCTTTGGGAACTGCACTTGTAAATATTATATTGGATTATGCACTTATTTTTGGTGAGTTTGGTTTACCAAAGCTCGGGTTTGATGGTGCAGCATATGCCTCTGTAATTTCCGAATTTATAGGTTTTGCTATCGTTTTTACGGTAATTTATTTTAGCGATATAACGAAAAAATACAATATTCATAAAAACTGGAAATTTGTAAAACAAACTTTTAATCTGGTGTTTACACAAGCGCTTCCACTAATGGGTCAATACGCTATAAGTACTGCTTCTTGGTGGGTATTTTTCATATTTGTCAACAGAAACTATTCTGTGACAGAGCAAGCAGTTTCCCAGGCAATGCGCAATTTGTTTGGTTTAAGCGGTATATTTACCTGGGCATTCGGATCTGCATCAAATACGATTATTTCCAATATAATTGGACAAGGAAAACTCGATGAAATCTTTAAAACACTTTATAAGATTACAATCATCAGCGTTGTAGGCGTTACGTTTTTTGGGGTCATCATGAATATATTTCCCGAAGTATTTTTGTCACTTTATGGACAGGATAAATTGTTTCTTCAGGAGGGAATTGAACCCTTGCGTATTGTTACTATGGCAATGTTGTTTCTTTGCATAGGAATTATTTGTCTGAATGCTGTAGTTGCTACAGGTAAAACCGTCATTGTATTCTGGATCGAACTGATTGGTATCATAAGTTATCTGCTATATATTTGGCTTGTGATGGAAGTATTTCATGCCAGCCACAGCGTAGCTTGGATGAGCGAATGGCTTTATTGGACCGTCATGATGGTTTGCAGTGTGGGATATCTGGTGTGGGGCAACTGGAGAAAGGACCTTCAGGCCTATAAAGCTACATAGCCTTTTTTGTTTAGGCATTTCAACATGGATTCATGCCAGTGAGGAATAACGATATTGAAATTTTTCTTTATTTTTTTTCGTGACATAACACTCCAGTGAGGTCTTGTCGCCGCGGTGGGATATTCACATGAAGGAATCTTTTGGATACATGCTTTTCCATGCACTATATGGTTTATCGCACTTGCAAAATCATACCAGGTAATAATACCTTCAGGTGCGAAATTGTAGGTTTGATTAAATACATCCAGTAAATTTGGATCATGGCCAAAATTTTGAATGATTTTCATTACCGCAAACACTATGTCTTCTGTATAAGTAGGTGTGCCATATTGATCGCCTACAACTTTGATATTGTCTTTTTCATTGCATAATCGAATCATCGTATTCAGAAAATTATGACCATGACTGGAGTATATCCATGAACTTCTTAAAATAAGAACGGGTAATGCTGCATTTCTGAGCCAGTTTTCGCCCTCCAACTTTGATTGACCATACACAGATAATGGTGATTTAATATCCTCTTCATGTAATGGAAAACGATTATTATTGTGATAAACATAATCTGTAGAAAAATGAATGATTTTAGTCTTTGTACCGGTAAAAACCTGAGCTATTTTTTTACAAGCCTCTGCATTGATTTCATAGCATTTATCTCTGTCAGATTCAGCTTTATCTACAGCTGTATATGCTGCACAATTTATCAGAAAATCAGGATCTGTTTTTTCTGCGAGCAACCGTAAATCTTGGAGGTTTGAAATATCTAGTTCACTTTTGCTAAAAAATATAAATTCAAAGGACGGAAAATGCTTTTGCATATGATAAAATTCCTGACCCAATTGACCCGATGCTCCTGTAACGGCGATTTTTTTAAGCATTTATTAAAATATTTGGTCGTAAAGACAAAAATAGCTTTTTTACAACAATACAATTTTAATTCATGGGTTGCCATTTTTTACACTTTGATTTTTAGCGTTAAAATTGGTTTATCATTGAGGGTGGTATTCGGGCTCTATTGGAAATACAATGTTTTGACTACACAAATTGAAGGTGATCTCCAAATGTAGGCAATATGGTATCTTTTTCAGAAACGATTGCATTTTTAATATCTATTATCCAATCAATATTCAACAATTTATCGCAGTAAAGAATACCTCCTTCAGCGATGGGATGATAGAAATTGTCGCATTTATATACAAATATGGCCTCTTCGGAGAGTACTACATATCCATGTGCAAATCCTCTGGGAACAAATAATTGCTTTTTGCTAATATCATTAAGAATGAGACTGAATGTTTTTCCGAAAGTTGAAGATTGAGGTCGAATATCGACAATAACATCTAGTACCTCTCCTGTTACCACCCTGACCAGTTTTGCCTGATCATAAGGAGGTAGCTGATAATGAAGACCTCGCAAAACATTTTTTTTTGATTTTGCTTCATTATCCTGCACAAAAACAGTTTTTTCAAAGCCAGGCGGTAAATTATTGGCATTATAAGATTCAAAAAAATAACCTCTTTCGTCTCCCCATATTTTGGGTTCAAAAACCCAAACGTCATTTAACGAAGTTTGAATCCAACCCATATAACATTTATTTTTCTCTGAAGTAGACACTTATAGAAACACCGCTAAGTGAAAAATTTTTACGCAATTGATTTTCCAAGAAATAGCGGTAACTGTCTTTTACATGGTCTGGATAATTGCAATAAAATACGAAAGCAGGATAATAAACAGGGAGCTGACTGACAAACTTGATTTTAATTTGTTTGCCTCTGTGCGATGGAGCAGGATTTTTCTCTATAATTTCCAGCATTATGTCATTTAATTTGGAAGTTTGGATTTTTTGTTTTCTGTGCTCATA
>JAUMBJ010000065.1:24418-24815 GCA_032115755.1 Saprospiraceae bacterium | reverse complement strand
CCAAATTATTAAAGAGCATCACGTTGATGAAATTTTTATTTCATTAGAAAAAATCGATCAAGAAAACAGAGGCAGATTGGCTATTTTTTTAAATGAAACAAACCTCAATGTTCGGCTTATTCCTGATTTTAATACGTTTTCATTTAAGATGATGGAACAAATGGATTTTGGAGAAATACCTGTCATGGCACTCCATCCTGGCCCATTGAGTTTATTCAAAAACTACTTAATAAAACGGGTGTTTGATGTCGTTTTTTCGATGATTGTTATAATATTTCTTTTAAGTTGGATAATTCCAGTTTTTATCATCATAGATTGTCTCACAGAAAGAAAAGGCGCCTTTTTTATTCAAAAAAGAACATCCATCAATGGGAAAACATTTTCTATCATCAAATTT
>JAUMBJ010000065.1:15472-24408 GCA_032115755.1 Saprospiraceae bacterium | reverse complement strand
CAAATTTCGGTCTATGGTGCATAATGATAGAGCAAATGTATCACAAGCAGTAGAGGGAGATGATAGAATAACCCCAATGGGTAAGTTTATTAGGTCTACAAGTTTGGATGAATTGCCTCAGTTTATCAATGTATTTCTAGGTCAAATGTCTGTAGTTGGGCCGAGGCCACATATGTTACGCCATACGGAAAAATATGGAAGCCTCGTAAAGTCATATGTTGCCCGTCATGCCATTAAGCCTGGCATAACAGGATTGGCCCAAGTCAAAGGGTTTCGAGGAGAGATTAAAACCAAAAGGGATATAGAGCAAAGGGTAGCCTATGATCTTTTCTATATTCGAAATTGGTCTTTTTCGCTCGATCTTACCATCATATGGCAGACATTACAGTTACTGTTTTTTCCGACAGCCAACAAGTTTACCGAAAAGCAGGATTTTGAATAAATGTGTTGTCAGTGAGTGATTCTAAGAATCGAACCAGATCATTCTTCTCTTGATGACTCAACCCCAATGGCCTGATCAGGTGACTTTTATTTATATGATTTTTTCCTCCCTCATTATAATGAGCAATCACATCTTTTAATGTTTTAATACTACCATCGTGCATATATGGAGCCGATAGAGCAACATTTCGAAGTGACGGGACCTTAAACACAGCACGATCTTCTTCTTTACCGGTAAGTCTCATACGGCCTTCATCTGAATAATCCTCATACAACCCATTGTTGGCAAAGCGGTAATCGGTAAAATTAAATCCTCCGTGACAACTTGAACAATCGGTTCTTTTACTAAAAAATAACTCCAACCCTCTTTTTTGTGCGTCATCCAGCAATTTGCTTTCTGGATTTATTACATAGTTATCATAAAAACTATTGCCACTGATCAGCGTTCTTTCAAATACTGCTAAGGCCCGAGTTATGGTGTAAGGATCAGGATTTCTTTGATAAGCTTTATTCGTCAGTCGGACATAAGCGCTATCATTTTTCATACGAATAGCTGCTCCAGGCAGGCTAAATCCCATTTCCTGATGCTCCTGTACAGGAACCAATACCTGCATTTCAAGCGTGGCAACACCTCCTTCCCTCATCAAATATGGATGATAGGCAATGTTTGCCAGTGAAGGACTGTTTCGAACCCCCTTCCTGCTGAAGACACCCTCACTGACTGGAAGATTGTCTGAAAAAGCAATTTCCGGTTTATGACATGAAGCACAACTAATGGTATTATCAATCGATAATATTGGGTCGTAAAATAGTTTTCTCCCTAATTCCCACCGATCCTTGGTAAAAGCATTATCAGAAGGGTAGGCTATAGGAGGGAATCCATGAGGAATTTCACCTATATCAGGAAAATTTTTGGACGACGTGTTTTCTTCTTGAAGACATCCTGTGATAAAGATGCATATACAAAAGATCGAAAGTATTCTGATCATAAATTCACAATGATCTAACTATTTTTGTAGTGAATGTGTGACCATTTTGGTTGATTAGTTGTACGAAATAAAATCCTGGATCCAAATCAGTTATTTCGATGGTATCGTCAGACGCACCAATAAAATAAGATTTTCTGTGCCGCCCACCTGCATCCATTATGTTTATCATTCCCATTTCGAAATCAAATGGTTTTTTAAAGCGCAATTCCTGATCTGTTACTGGGTTTGGATAAATGACCCAATTATTAGGATCAGAAACTGAAGAGGTAGCGGATGATGCTGGACGCTGCTTGAAAACAAAGTCTCTCATATTTTGTAAAGCTCTTCTGGCAGCATTATTCTCCCCGTGAAAGATCATACCTAGTTTGATGGATAAATCCTTTAATATATGAACATAGTCTGCATTTAGGTGAATTTCTAAAGTATTATCCGTCACATTTGGAATTATGGCTATACTTGTCTTAAAATAATTGATATCACCGAGACTATGGATTTGAAGCAATTGGTTAAATTGATCACCGGCCCAACCTTCCAAGGCTAGAAATCTGTAACCTGAGGTCCAACCCCAATGCATAGATGGTTCTTTTAGTGCCAGCGGATGATCCTCCGGATATAAGGTGGGATCCCGGTGATTAAAGGCGGAGTCTATACCAATGTGGAAATGGATTTTTTCCAATTGCTGTATGTTATGTTTCCCGAGGTCAATCATAGTCTCTTTCTCCGCATTTACCAAATACCAAAAGCTGTCAATCGCAGTAGTTTTTCCTCCGTCATGTTCCAGTATAAATGCTCCAAGGTAATACTCCATTCTTGTCAATATAAAAGAGTGGCCCAGGTTATTTTTTGATGGTTTCTCCAATTCAAAATTTGAACCATCCAACAAGTGATGGATTTGCAGTTTTATATTTTTTTGAGCTTGTATTCCATACAATTGCAGCATGAATAAGCAAAGGAGGTAAAAGGACTTTTTCATATTTTAGCTTCTATACATTAAAATTATGGTCTGGTAAAGATCATATAAAATTTGGATTTAAAATGGAGAAATTATTACATATGGACAGAAGGTTAAAAATTAAATCCAAGATTCATTAACAATATTATTAGGTTTTTGGATGACTATTAACTTAATAAATATACAAAAAACCTGAATAATAATCATGGTATATTTACCTTAATCCAAAAAAAGGGGAACATGATGTAATGTTCCCCTTTTTTTTACTTTTCACTTTATAAAGTGCCTCTTAGCTCCTGTTCTCTTTCTATAGCTTCAAAAAGAGCTTTAAAATTTCCTTTTCCAAAGGATCTGGCGCCATGTCTTTGGATAATTTCAAAAAATACGGTAGGTCTATCCTGAACTGGTTTGGTAAATATTTGCAATAGATATCCCTCCTCATCCCGGTCAACCAGAATATTTAGTTTTTTAAGATCTTCCATGTCTTCATCAATTTTTCCTACCCGATCAAGTACATCATCATAATAGGTATCCGGAACATATAAAAATTCTACTCCTCTTCTTCTCAGTTCCTGTACTGTAGTGATAATATCATCTGTAGCTACAGCAATATGCTGCACACCTGCACCTTTGTAGAAGTCCAGAAATTCTTCGATTTGAGATTTCTTTTTACCTTTTGCAGGTTCATTAATCGGGAATTTGATATATCCATTTCCGTTACTGACTACTTTGCTCATCAAGGCTGTATAATCTGTAGAGATATCCTTATCATCAAAGGTGACCAGCAATTTAAAACCTAACACCTCTTCGTAAAATTTAACCCAGGTGTTCATCATGCCAAGTTCAACATTACCCACGCAGTGATCAACATATTTAAGTCCTATGGATGACGGCTGATATTCGCTTTTCCTTGACTCAAAGCCGGGCATGAATGCTCCTTCGTAATTATTTCTTTGTACCAAGGTGTGTATGGTTTCCCCATAAGTTTTTATTCCAGCCAGGACTACTTTACCATAATTGTCTTCAATGGTATATGGTTCAAATGCACTTTGGGCTCCTTTGCTGATAGCGAGGTGATAGGCTTCTGTAGCATCATCTACCCAAAGGGCAAGCACCTTGACGCCATCTCCGTGCAGGTTGACATGTTGTAGAATTTCATGTTGTGATTGAAGGGCGGAAGTAATGACAAATCTGATTTTACCTTGCTGCAGCACATATGAAACGACTTCCTTGGAACCTGTTTCTGGTCCCTTGTAGGCAATAAGTTCAAAGCCAAAACAATGTTGGTAATATAATGCTGTTTGTTTAGCATTACCGACATAAAATTCTATAAAGTCGGTACCGTTGATGGGGAAAGTATCTTTTGTACTTTGAAGCGAAGTCAATAATGAAGTATTCATAATATTTTTATTTTTGACAATTTAAAATAATTAGGATAGCCAGCTTAGATAGTAATCTTTATCTTCTATTTCTGCCGCAAAGTTGGTCATTAAAAGCGGTTTAAATGTATCTACCATGACGGCTAGTTCTTTCGTCTCCTTTTGCCCAATACTTTTTTCTGCTGTACCGGGATGTGGGCCATGGGGAATACCGCCAGGATGTAAAGTAATTTGCCCTTTATCGACATGCTTTCTACTCATAAATTCGCCATCCACATAATATAAAACCTCGTCACTATCGATATTGGAATGATTATACGGAGCTGGAATTGCTAGCGGGTGGTAATCATACATTCGTGGAACAAAGGAGCAGATTACGAATCCACGAGTTTGAAACGTTTGATGAATAGGGGGAGGGAGGTGTACTCTACCAGTAATAGGTTCAAAATCATGAATGGAAAACGCATATGGATATAAGAATCCATCCCAGCCAACTACATCAAAAGGATGCGCTTTGTAGTGGTATGGGTATAGATTGTCCTGTTTTTTTATATACAGTAAAAAATCCCCTTTTTCATCGTGAGTTTCTAAATTGGAAGGCTTTCGAATATCCCTTTCACAATAAGGGGAGTGTTCCTCGAACTGGCCATATTCATTTCGGTAACGGCTGGGTGTCTCTATAGGGGATGTTGATTCTACAATAAATAGCCTGTTATCAGGCCCGTCAAAATGAATTTGATAAATTGTACCCCGAGGTATGATTAGATAATCGCCATAACTAAATGTAATTTGACCATACATGGTCTTTAATACACCACTACCAACATGTATAAATATACATTCATCAGCGTCTGCATTTTTATAGAAATATGAAGACATACTTTGTGTTGGTGCTGATAGGGTAATTTTACAATCCTGATTGACGAGTACTGGTTTTCTGCTTTTGAGATAGTCTTGCTCTGGATTGATTTTAAAACCCTGTAAACTTCTGTGCTTTAGTTGTTTGTCATGAATAGTTACAGGTGCGACTGATACGGGATCTCCGATTTGTGTAATTATTGTTGGAGGATGATTGTGGTAAAGCAATGAATAAATGTTGCTGAATCCTTCAGTAGAAAATAGCTGCTCTTTGTATAAGGTGCCGTCTGCTTTTAAAAATTGTGTGTGTCTTTTGGGCGGAATTTGGCCAAGGGTATGGTAATGCATAAAATTTTATTTAGGTTTGAATTTGTAGATTCATTTTTATTTTTGACATCACTCCTGCTACTACTTCTAGCTCGAAATCTGTAATATTTTTATAACTTTCGGATCTGAATTTTTGTACCAGAGGAATTACTTTTTTATAGATATCCATGCCTTCATTTGTGAGAAGAATTAGAAATTTTCTTCTATCTTCCGGATCGGAAGTGCGTATGATGTAAGACTTTTCCGTTAGGATATCGAGTATTCTGGTTACCGTAGGGGCATCCTTTACGGCAAATTCAGCCAGTTTTTGCTGGCTTAACTGTCCATGCTGCTGCAAGAGCTGAATAATAATCCACTGATCTACGGTAATATCTATTTCCGGATGGAGTAACAAAAGCCTTGAAAAACTGAGCTTCATCTGCTTTGCCGTATTCTCAATGACGAAACCAGGCAACAGTTTTTCTTTGAATTCTGTATTTTCAGCAAGTTCTAGTATAGAATAATTCATTAGCACACTAATAATATGCAAAGCAAGTTAAAAAATTATTATTTACAAAGGAATCAAGCAAAATATTATCAGTAGTTGTTTACAAATTATCTCACAAGAGATTCTGTGCCAATCAGCATTTAAGAATCCAGATCAAGTAGAAATTATGATGATCTTTTTTGCTTTTTTTTGATAAATAAAAAGCTTAGGCCGGAAATGAGGTCAATGGCTGTATGGATGATCATAACAGGAATCAATGAACCCGTTTCAAAAAATATAACACCAAAAAGGCAAGCAATTATTCCGATTTTGGCAACAGCCTTCCATCCCTGATACATATGGCTGATGCTAAAAGATATGGCAGGAATAAGGATAGCAGCTATTGATACCATAGGCATAATGGGTAAAAATGCCATGATATAGGATATCATAAAGCCTCGGAAAATAATTTCTTCACAAATGCCTGCTGAAAATGCAATGGAAACGAAATACCTATATTCATTCCAGTTAGTTGGAATAATACTCGAAAGGTCATCAAGTTCTTCTGCGGCCTTATTTCGGTTGATATATGTAAACAAGAGGTCGAATATGTAGATGGCCAGTAAAATTCCTGTACTTATAATAGCAATACCAGACCATTCCGGCAATTTGAAGCCCAGCAAATTCCATGGTTTTTTTGTGAAATTCCATGATGTTACCAGCACGAGTGTTATGGTGATCATCATCAGGGCATTATGCAGATAAATATATTTCTTAGGCGGCAGATTTAAATGCGATGTGTCTTCAGAAGTCATTCGTCCGGCTGAAAGTGAAAACAGCGGGAAAATAATCCCTGCAAGTAAAAAGACAATATGATCAAACCAGTTAAGCTCCAAAGCAGTGTTTTTTATTTTAAGGTAAATTTAATCGATTTGTTCTAAAACCAAAGCGTTCCTTCTTCGCCTGACGCACCATGATAATTTATGGATATTTCCTCACCTGCTGCTATATCTCGTATGGCGACGATATCAATGGTGATATTTTCAAAATCCAGTACAAATTCTGCATTTGGAAAAACTTCGTGATTATATAGGCTGCCATATCCTAAGGCAATAGCACAGGAAGCTGGATCCTCTCCCCACAAAAAATAATAATCGTGAAGTATGGTTTTGTGAATAATTGGCAATTCTGAAGCAGGAATAATAATTACTGGACATATTTCAATGAGGTCACCTAACTGTATGTCTTGCGTAGTAAATACCCCCCTGCCTTTATCACCTGTATACGCTATATATAATCCTGGTACTCGTTGCATCTTTATTTTTTAATGAGGTAAACACCGACAAGAATGAGTACCATGGCCGTGAGATGCTCTACATCAAGCACTTCCCCGTCTGCAAGGCCCCAGGCAAAAGCAACAATGGGCATCAGGAAAGTTACGGAACTGCCAAAAACAGCGCTCGTACGCTGCACCAGATAATAAAAAAGGATGCTCGCGAAAACGGTTCCGAAAAGCGAGAGTGCAGTTACGGAAAGTAATGCCATTTGCGCATTTGGATTAGTGGTCAGGATGTCCAAAAAATCAGTCGAAAAGAGGTATATCATAGCAGGTGGGCCTATTGTAAAAAATGACACGGCACTTATGAGCAATGGACGTACTCCCTTAAAGGCAGATTCTACAAGACTTACACTTAAGCCATAACAAAATGTGGCAAGCACAATTAAACTCCCATATAATGGATTTCCTCCAAGTGATCTTTCATCTCCCATCAGCAGCAAAGAGGCAGCACCCAAAAATCCAACAATTACCCCAGTAATTTTATTGGAGGTGATACCACTTTTAAAAATAGTCACGCCAAGTAACAAAGTCCATATTGGTGTAAGGCTATTTAATAATCCAGCTACAGATGAAGATAATTGAGTCTGAGCTGCAAAAAATAAAAATGCAGGTATTCCGCTTCCAGTAGCGCCAACAATAAAAAATTTGAACAGCATTTTCCAGGGAATCTCGTTTCTGTTTTTCCAAACAATAGGAGAAAATGCCAAAGAAGAAATACTAAGCCTCAAACAAGCCAGCTGATTAGGCGAGAATGCAATTAAAGACTTTTTAATCAAAATAAACGAACAGCCCCAAATCAAACTCAAAATTATGACCAACCACCATGGGTTTATAAAAGATTTTTCCGCATTCATATAATCAAGAAATTCGCTGTCATGTACATTCCAAAAACAAGTGTAATGTTTCAAAATAACTTTTTGTTTTGGTTATCACGCACAAATATGATTTATATCATCAAATGATCATGAGATAGTTCATAATTTTATATTTTTAAATTATATAAATTTTGATTATAACTATAATATAATTATCTTATACCAAAAATATATAATTAATTAAAATATTATATGTAATAAATGAATTAATACATTATTTAAAAAAAATTAAAAATATCATGAGTGTAGAATCCAGAAATATCAGAAATATTGTTCTTTTGGGACATTCCGGGTCGGGCAAAACAAGTTTTGCAGAGACGATGTTGTTTGAGGCGGGTGCAAATAGCCGGATAGGAAGCGTGCAATCCGGGACTACAATGTCGGATTATACCTCGATAGAGCAGGAAAGAGGGAATTCTTTATTTAGTACATTATTGCATTTGAAATGGAGAGACACCAAAATAAATATTATTGATACACCGGGTTTTGATGATTTTGTAGGGGAGGTAGTATGTTCACTTAAAGTGGCGGATACAGCCCTGATTTTAGTCAATGCAGCTCACGGAGTGGAAGTGGGCACTGAGATTGTCTGGGATAAGGTATTGGAATATAATACGCCAGCCATATTTGTGATTAATCATCTCGATCATGAAAAAGCAGATTTTGAGCTTTCAGTAGAGCAGGTTAGGCAGCGATTTGGTCCTAAAACTATACTTTTTCAATATCCTTTTTTTACAGGAAATAATTTTAATGCCATTATAGATGCTCTTCGTATGGTGATGTATGTTTTTGATACTAAAGGGGGAAAACCCAGGAAGGAAAATATACCACCAGAAGAAATAGGTCGGGCTTTAGCCATGCACAATCTGATTGTTGAGGCAGCAGCAGAAAATGAAGATGGTTTAATGGATAAATACTTTGAACAAGGAACATTATCCGAAGAAGACCTGACAAAGGGATTAAGGATAGCTTTGGTAAATCAGCAGATATTTCCGGTTTTTTGCGCGTCCGCACTTAAAAACATGGGTAGTGGAAGAATTATGGGTTTTATTAAGGATGTCGCTCCTTCACCTGCAGACAGGCCTGAAGCCAAACTTGCTGATGGTAACAGTTTGCCTTGTAACACGAAGGGTCCTGCATGCCTTTTTATTTATAAAACCACATCCGAGCCCCAGGTAGGATTGGTGAGCTATTTTAAAGTGTACTCCGGAAAAGTTAAATCTGGAGACGAATTGATCAATACAAAAAATAATTACTCAGAACGATTAAGTTCAATTTATGAATCTGAAGGAAAAATAAGGAATCAGGTC
>JAUMBJ010000065.1:0-15462 GCA_032115755.1 Saprospiraceae bacterium | reverse complement strand
GTCGAAGAACTTTGTGCGGGGGATATTGGTGTTACATTAAAGTTAAAAAATAGTCACACCAACAATACGCTATCTACAAAAAACAATATGTTTATTATTCAACCAATTGTATTTCCTGAACCTAGAATACAAGTTGCGGTCACGACACCTTCCAAAAATGACATGGAAAAACTGATCAAAGCATTGCATCAAATTGAAGAAGAAGACCCTACGCTCATTGTGGAACAGTCCTCTTCCTTAAAGCAGACCCTATTACATGGTCAGGGCCAGCTTCACCTTGACTTAATAAAGTATAGAATCGAAAAGTTAAATGGTGTACAAATTGATTTTGAGCGGCCTAGAATTCCTTATAGAGAGACTATTACAAAGGTAGCAAATGAAGTTTACCGTCATAAAAAGCAAAGTGGTGGAGCCGGTCAATTTGCAGAAGTACATATGCGCTTAGAACCATATCATCAGGGTATGCCGGAGCCTATTGGTCTTACGGTCAAACATACCGAAATTGATACGCTAGATTGGGGCGGGAAACTCGCATTTTACTGGTGTATTGTTGGGGGTACCATTGATTTTAAATATTCAAGTGCCATTAAAAAAGGAATTATGCAAAAAATGCAGGAGGGGCCACTTACCGGGTCTTATTGTCAGGATATAAGGGTAAGTATATTTGACGGGAAAATGCATGCTGTTGATTCAAATGATATGGCATTTATGTTGGCTTCCATTGGTGCTTTCAGACAGGCATTTAAAAATGCTGGTCCTCAGATTCTAGAACCCATTTATGAAGTAGAAATTATATGTCCTGAATATAGTATGGGTGATATCATTAGTGATTTGCAAACTAGAAGGGCCATTATTGCAGGAATGGACTCCGATGGACATTATCAGAAAATAAAGGCAAAGGTACCTATAGCAGAAATGTATCAATATTCTTCTAAGCTCCGATCGATATCGCAAGGAAGGGCTAAGTTTACAATGATTTTTCATAATTATGAGCCTGTTCCATCAGATATTCAACAAAGACTTGCAGAAGCGCACAAAGAAGAAGAATTATAAGTTTCCACTAAGTTAAATAACTTCGATAACGCTGAATTTTCGTAAAACAGCATCCAACTGCTACATTACAAATGGCCGTTAGTCTTCTGTCATTAAGTTCCGAAGTTCGAATAATGCTTTAGAAATGAGGTTTCTGACCGATTGATAATTTATTTCCATGATCTCACAAATATCTTCATAGCTCATTTCCTCAATATATTTTAGATGAAGTGCTTCTTGTTGTCTTTTGGAAAGTTTGGACATAGCATCAGTTAATTTGAACTGTTTTAGGCTATTTTCTTCCTGATGGATCCAAAGAGATTCTGCATTTTCAGGTAAAACGTCACTAATATTTGAAAAATCTTCAACAGAAAAAATTCCTTCCTTTTGTCGGGAAGATAATTTTTTAACCAGCATCCTTCTGAAGGAAACTACCAAGTATTTACTAGGAGAATCTGTTTGACTTAAAGAGTCTCTTTTATTCCAAAGGTAGACAAATAAATCATGGATGCAATCTTCGGTAATGGATGCATTATGACTAATTTTAAAACCATAGGAATACAACATCGAGGCATGTTGCTGGTAAAGTTGACTAAATGCAACTGAGTCTCCATGAAGAAAATCATCCCACAATTTATCGCCCTTCATTGATTATGTTATTCGTCTTTTAGACAAGATTAATATGCAATAGTTAAATAATCAAAACTTTTTTAAATCGTAAAAATAAACAAAATTTACCCAGTGAAAATCAAGACAATATAACACCATATTTTTATTTGCTTTTGAGATAAAACACCAAATAAACTCTTTTTTTTAAAAAAAAATGTAGTTTATGTTCGAGCAAAAAAATAAAAATATATATGTTTGCTTTTTGAAGTGTGTTAAGTCTACACTAACCTTAATTCATTTTTATTTTACAAAACAAAAACATTATTTGCCACATGAAAAGATTTTTAACAAAATGGACATTTTTGTTGGCTATCATGCTGGGTTTCAGTTTCGGAATAAATGCGCAACGCACTATTTCCGGAAAAGTAACTGATGCATCTTCCAACGAGCCTTTGATTGGTGCCAATATTTTGGTGAAAGGTACGGGTTCAGGAACCATTACCGACATCGATGGTAGCTATTCATTAAGTGTGCCAGCAGGTGCTACAGCCCTTGTATTTTCCTACACTGGATATACAGATCAGGAAATTGCACTTGGCTCTTCCAATACCGTTAATGTTGCTTTGGCAGCAGGTCAGCTCATCGACGAAGTTGTTGTAGTTGGTTACGGTACACAGAAATCAAAAGAGGTTACAGGCGCGGTAGTTAGCGTAAAGAAAGAGGACTTCAACGCGGGTAACGTAAACTCACCTGCTCAGCTTCTCCAAGGTAGAGTAGCCGGTCTTACGGTATCCAGACCTGGAGGTGACCCCAATGGTGGTTTCGGAATTCGACTAAGAGGCTTGTCAACAATCGGAGCTCAGACTGAGCCCCTAATTATTGTAGACGGAGTTCTTGGAGCTTCCTTAAACAACATTGACCCACAGGATATTGAGAGTTTTGATGTTCTTAAGGATGGTTCTGCAGCGGCAATCTATGGAACTAGAGGATCTTCAGGTGTAATTATTATAACTACAAAGAAGGGTAAGAAAGGTACTTCTTCCGTTGAATATAATGGATACCTGGCTTCAGAATCTATTGCTAAGCTTCCTGCATTCCTTACTGCAACTGAATTTAAAGATGCAGGAGGTATTGATGCGGGTGCTACAACTAACTGGTATGATGAAATTTCTCAAAGTGCGTTATCACAGTCACATAATGTTTCCATGTCAGGTGGAACCAGCAATACCTCTTACAGAGCATCTTTCAACTATAGAGATATGGCTGGTGTTGTTGCTAATACTGGTTTTAAGCAGTTAAACGGAAGTTTGACCTTAAATCAAAAGGCAATGAATGACAAATTGAATTTGTCTTTAAATATGATTGCTACAAATAGAGACTCTAAATTTGGATTTCCTGAAGCTTTCAGATATGCTTCTATAGCCAATCCAACTTCAAGAGTATTTTTAGAGGATGGTTCATACAATAATCCTTCTGGATTTGATGTATTCAACCCTGTATCTATCGTTGATCAGATTAATGAGGGTGAAAGATCTGAGCTACTTGCCAATATGACCGCTTCATATGAAATTACAAGCGGTTTGAAGGTTTCTGCAAGTTATGCAAAGCAGAAGTCCAGCAGTCTTAACGGAGAATATTATGCAAGAAATTCAGTTTACAGACAAGGTGTTGCAAGAACTGGTGTTGCAAGAAGATCTACGGATGTTAGTCAGAATGATTTATTCGAAGCTACATTAGGCTATACCGGAGAGTCTGGTAAACTTGATTATTCAATTCTTGGAGGATATTCTTATCAGAACTTCAATTTCCAGGGTCAAGGAATTGAAGCTGGTGGTTACCTTTTGGATGCATTTACTTACAATAATATTGGGGCTTCTTCAGAAGTTTTGAAAGGTTTGGCATCCCCATACTCTTATAATAACGGATATGTTCTTCAAGCGCAATTTGCAAGAATGAACCTTAATTATGATGATACTTATTTCTTATCAGCATCAGTCAGAAGAGAAGGTTCAGACAGGTTTGGTGAAGACAACAAATATGGTATTTTCCCTGCGGTAAGTGCTGGTCTTGACTTCAGCAAACTTGCAGATCTTAATAACGTAGATAATCTTAAGTTAAGAGTTGGTTACGGGGTAACTGGTAACCTTCCGGGCGATTCATATCTTGGATATACTATCTTTTCACCTGGTGCACAGTTTTTCTATAACGGAGGTTTCGTACCTTCATATGGACCTACACAAAATGCAAATCCAGACCTAAAGTGGGAGACCAAGTCTGAAGTTAACCTGGGTATTGACTACGCTATGTTTGACTATAAACTTAGAGGTAGCCTCGATGTATTCCAGAGAAGCACAAGAGATCTTATCTTATTTACAAGAGTGCCTGTACCACCAAATTTAGCTCCATTTACATGGAAAAACAGCGCGGCATTCACTACTAGAGGTGTTGAATTCTCAGCTTCTTACGATTTAGTAAAGACTCAGTCTTTCTCATATACGCCTACACTTATATTGACTTCATATGGTACTACACTTGATCAGTATCTTGAAGAAGATGATGAGTTTAAGCAGTTTATTACAAACCTTGGTGCTCCTGGTCAAAATATTACAGATGCAGGTGTTGGCCTTCATCTTCTTGAGGCCAATAAGCCAATTGGACAGATAGTTGCTCCAATATGGACTGGAAAGCTTGATGCTGGAAAGCCTGTATTTGATGACCAGAATGGAGACGGAACTATAGATGCCAATGACTGGGTTGTTGTTGGAAGTGGTTTACCTGATTTTGAATTGTCTTTGAATAATGCATTCAGTTTTGGAAACTGGGATGCAAGTTTATTCTTCAGAGGAGCATTCGGACATAGCTTAGTTCATGAGAACAGAGCATTTTACGAAATCAAGCCTGCAGTTCTTGCAGCCAATATTGTTAAAACTAAGTATTATGACGAAAGCGTTTCTACAGCATCTTACAATAATACACATGTAGAAAAGGCAGACTTCCTTAGACTAGATAATGCTTCTATTGGATATAACTTCAACACCAAAGGAAATAAGCATTTCAATAAGGCAAGATTGTTTGTTACTGGTCAGAACCTATTTACAATTACAGATTATACTGGTGTTGATCCTGAAGTTAGACTTGCTGATACCGGATCAGTTGATAATGGTGGTAGAACAGGTGGTGCCAATCCATTGGCTCCTGGTGTTGACAGAAGAAATACTTACTATCTCACCAGAACTTTGACAGTAGGGTTGAATCTTGGTTTTTAATCTTAAACTAATAAAAATTTAAACATGAAGAATATCATTTATTTATTCACTTTAACCTTCGGGTTTCTATTCCTGGCTGCATGTTCTGACCTGGAGCCGGAATTCAAGGATAGGGTGAATGCTGAAAATTATTTTGAAAATGATGATGCATTCATCTCGGCTCTGGGAGCTGCCTATACCAATTTATATGGTGTAGCAAATCACGGTACATTGTTTTCACTTCAGGAAGTTTCTTCTGACGAAGCAGCTATTCCTCACAAAGGTCCAGACTGGGAAGACGGTGGTCAGTGGTTAAGAACACACAGACATCAGTTCTTCAAAGGAGAGGGTGTTTTTGGTAATGTTTGGAATTTCGCTTACGGAGGTATCAATACATGTAATCGTTTGATTGCTACTTTTGAAAGTGTTGACAATCCAAACTCAGATGCTTTTATTGCGGAATTGAAAGTGTTGAGAGCGTATTACTATTTACAGCTGTTGGATGTATTTGGTAACGTTCCAATCATCAAATCATTTGACGTTCCTGCAGATTTCAAACCTGCTACAGAGACTAGATCTGCTGTATATGCATTTTTGGAGAAAGAATTGACAGACAATGTTCAACTTCTTACAAAAGATGTAAATTCCGCAACATATGCCAGAATGAATTATTGGGTAGGTCAGGCAATGCTTGCAAACCTTTATTTGAATGCAGAAGTCTATAAAGGCTCTGCAGAGTGGGGAAAGTGTATTGCTGCATGTAATGAGATTATAAACTCTGGCAAGTTTTCACTTGAAGGTAATTATTTTGCAAACTTTGCTGTAAACAACCAAGGTTCTAAGGAAAATATGTTTGTTATTCCTTACGATAAGGTAAATGCAAGAGGTTTCAACCTGCCAATGATGACTATGCATTATGAGTCTCAGGCTACTTTCAATTTTACTGCTCAACCATGGAATGGATATACTTCTCTTGCTGAGTTTTACAATTCTTTTGAGGCAAATGACGTGAGAAAGACAGGTGGATCAAGAGGATACGGCGTATTCTTGGCAGGTCCGCAATTCGACCTCAATGGTAAGAGACTTGAAGATAAGGCAGATTCTTGGTATCCTGATGGTGATACTGATGGAAGGTTACTTAACTATAATCCTGTAATTAACGAATTAGCGCCAAAAGCTGGTCGTGATGCAGGTGCACGTTTGTCAAAGTATGAGTACGAAATTGGAGGTACTCCTGATATGAGTAATGATTTCGTTCTATTTAGATATGGTGAAGTTATTATGGCGAAGGCCGAAGCACTTTGGAGACAAAATGCAGGTTCTGCAGAAGCCCTCGAACTCGTTAATGCTATTAGACAGCGTGCTGGAGTAGCACCTTTCGCTTCCTTGAATGCAGACAATCTTCTTGCTGAAAGAGGAAGAGAATTCTGCTTCGAGATGAAAAGAAGAACTGACCTTATCAGATTTGGTAAATACGATGATGCATGGTGGGAAAAACCTGTATCTGAAGCATATAAGTCTTTGATGCCAATACCTGAGGCTCAAATTGCACTTAATCCAAACCTAAAGCAAAATCCTGGATATTAATCCAACGATTAACCTCTAAAATAAAGGGATATCCGTTATCGGATATCCCTTTTTATTTTAGATTTGTAGGTGTTTTATTTTATTTTTATCCATGATTTTTAGGTTTTTTTTATTGGGTACAGCTTATCTATACATAAATAAATAACAAAGAAATTAAGGTAATTTAATGATTTTTAGAAATGATATAATTCTTTATGGCCTTTTAGGTTGTTTTTTTATTTTTTCAATGCATAGTTGTAAAAAAAAGGAATCAAATACCCTTTTTACGCTTGTGGATTCTTCAAAAACAGGAATTCATTTTAATAATGAATTATATTTTACGGAAGATTATAATCCTTATACCTTCAAAAACTTTTTTAATGGAGGAGGCGTTGGCGTTGGAGATATTAACAATGATGGTTTACCTGATATATTGTTTACCGGAAATCTGTCTGATAATAAATTATATCTGAATAAAGGTAATCTGGAGTTTGAAGATATTACAGAAAAGGCGGGAGTTGCTTGTTCAGGAGTTTGGAGTACAGGGGTATCATTTGTAGATATAAATGGAGACGGATGGCAGGATATTTACATTTGTAAGTCCGGTCGCCCCGGAGGCGCAAATCGACATAATGAATTGTTTATCAATAATGGAGACCTGACTTTTTCAGAACAAAGTAAGTCCTATGGCCTCGATTTCCTCGGACTCTCAACCCATGCAGCTTTCTTTGATTTCGACCGGGACGGTGATCTAGATTGTTATTTGTTAAATAATAGCCTTCGATCTGTAGGAGGATATGATATAGCCGAGGGCCTTAGGGAGGAATTTGATTCACTTGGAGGCAACAGGCTATTAAGAAATGAACAAATACAAATAATAAATGGAGACACCATCGTGCAAAAGCAAATAAATTTTGTGGATGTTTCGCAACAGGCAGGTATTTACGGCAGTGCTATAGGTTTTGGTCTTGGTGTAAGTATATCGGATGTGAATGGTGACGACTGGCCGGATTTGTTTGTAAGTAATGATTTTTTTGAAAGGGACTATCTATATATCAATAATCAGAATGGAACCTTTAAAGAGATTTTAACCCAAGCTATGCCTGAGATAAGTTTGGGTTCTATGGGCGCAGACATTTCTGATATGAATAACGATTTAATGCCGGATATATTTGTTACAGAAATGTTGCCAGAATCAAGCGAAAGATATAAAACGAAAGCTGTTTTTGAAAACTGGGATAAGTATGCATTAAATGTTCAGAAAGGTTATCACCGTCAATTTGGAAGAAATGTTCTTCAGATTAATCAAACATGTCCTGAAACCGGCATCATCCGGTTTTCTGAGATAGGTAGATATTCCGGAGTCGAAGCTACAGACTGGAGTTGGGGAGCACTTGCAGCTGATTATAATCTGGATGGTCATAGGGATATATTTGTAGCCAATGGTATATACAAGGATCTTACGGATTTAGATTATGTTAATTTTGATTTCAATCCTGATGAAGTGCGAAGAATGATTCAAAATAAGGAAAAAGTTATTACCAGGATGATGTCGGAAGTGCCATCTGAGCCTCAAAGCAATTATTTATTTATTAATGATGGCCACATGAGGTTTAATTCCGTAGCACAAAAAGAAGGCATGGACCAGAAAGGGTTTTCAAATGGTTCTGCATATGCAGATATAGATAATGATGGTGATTTAGATATTATAGTAAATAATATTAATACAAAAGCATCCATTTACAGAAATAATACCATCACTGATAAACAAAGCGAAAATTACCTAAGGGTCACATTGAAAGGTACAACTTTCAATACAGGAGCAATAGGTGCCAAAGTTGTTTGTTATTTCAAAAACAACCAATCCATGTCCGAACTGCACCCCATGCGTGGTTTTGAATCTTGTGTTGATGTAAGACTGCTGTTCGCTTGTGAAAGAGGGGCATATCCAGACTCAATTAAGATCACTTGGCCTGATGGAAAATTATCTCGAATATTTACCGATGACATAAAAAGAGATATTGAGATATCTTATTACAATTCACATAAAATGCAATCAAATTCTGCGCCATTCCATTATGATCTATGGTTCAGCCCATCAGTAACAGATTTGCGGATAAGGCATAATGAAAATGAATATGTTGATTTTGATAAGGATCCTTTGTTATTTGAAATGCATTCTAACGAAGGTCCTAAAATTTTTGTTGAAGATTTAAATGACGATGGACTTGAGGATTTTGTGGTAGGAGGAGCTCTGGGATTTGAAACACAGTTATTTTTTCAGACGCCTGATGGACAATTTAAAAAAGATGCATCCCCATGTTGGGATGCTACAATTGCCTTTGAGGATGCGGGTATTTACGTTCACGACTTTAATAAGGATGGCGTTAAAGATCTATTTTTATGTACAGGTGCCCCAGAAATCAACACCTTTTCTGGTTCTTTAAAAAGCCGGATTTATATCCAAAAAGAAAACCGGTTTATTTATGATCGGGAAATATTTGTTCCCTATTCCGGACATGTATCGTCCATGATTTTTACAGATGTTAATGATGATGGGCACGATGATATTATTACTGCTGGAAGAATGGAGGCCGAACAATATGGGGTTCCATGCCACTACTATGTGTATCTGTTTAAAAATGGAAAATATGTTCCTGATAATGCCTTTAGTGCCATCTTTGCTCAATTTGGCATGGTTAAAGATGCCATTGGAGCAGATATTGATGGAGATAAGCGTGATGAACTCATATTTGTTATGGATATGGGAGCAATAAAAGTTTTAAAATGGAATATTAGCGGATATGCTGACATTACAAAAAAACTTGGCTTAGAAAACTTGGCTGGATTATGGACTAAAATCATGGCTCAAGATATGGACAATGATGGAGATGCAGATTTGATTGTTTGTAATAAAGGTTTAAATAATAGATGGGCGAATAGGTATGGTCAACTTGAAATTCACGTTAATGATTTTGATCAGAATGGGCAAATAGAACAAATCACATGTTATCGAAACAAAGAAGGTATCTTCCCATGGGTTAGAAGAGATGAACTTGTGAAACAAATTCCGGGATTAAAAAAGAATTTTTTAAGGTACAGTGATTTTACCAAGGCCAAACTACAAGATATGTTTCCTTCTCAGATATTAAACAAAAGTTTAGTGTATACAATCAATGAATTCAGAACAGGTATTTTTAAAAACGATAAAGGTAAATTTATATTTACACCCTTACCTGATCAGATTCAATGGAGTCAGCAAAGAGCAATTGAAATTATGGATATAAACGAGGATGAATTACCCGATATAATTGTAGCAGGTAATCAATACCGAATTAAACCGGAATATGGGATAGATGCTGCTTCATATGGCCATGTGGCTATAAATCAGGGAAATATGAATTTTAAAGAAATAACTTCCTGCAGTTCAGGTTTTTCAGTGGATGGTGAAGTTAGGGATATAAGGATAATTCATGTCAGAAATAAAAAGAAATTACTGGTTGCCAGGAACAATGCAGAATTTTTATGGTTTGATGTGAAAAATAATCCATAAAATCTTTTAAATGGATATAGGTAGAAGTATCTTTTTTCCAATAAAAATATAACTAATTTAGCCCATTAAATGAATAATTATCCACAATATATTCTTATATCAAGTTTTGGAAATTTAATTTTTAAGCATACGTAATGAATAGAATTAATTTTTTTGGATTAGCTTTTCTCATAGTTTTGATAGGCATTTCTCTGCCAGGATGTCGTCAAATCGGTACAGTAAATCATGATGCAGCTCTTGATACTATATTTTTAGGCTTGAATTTTGGCATGAGCAGGCAGCAATTTTATGAAAAATGCATGGAACTTAATAAAAGCCATCAAACAACGCAGGGAACTCAAAACACCTCTGTTTTATATATTGACAGAGAGAATTTTAAACTTCCTGTCGATATGAATTTTTATCCTAATTTTTATGAGGACCGCATCTTTGCTATGCCAGTTTATTTCAATTACAAGGCTTGGGCGCCTTGGAACAGAGATTTGCAGTCAGATTTTCTAATGAAGGAAGTAAAGGCTTTATTAGAAAAATGGTATGGAAAGGGGTTTAAAGAAAAAAAGTTGAATTCAGGAAAAATAGCTTATTATAAGATTGATGGTCCAAGAATAATTACATTAAAAATGAGAGATGAACAATATGTTGATGTCCTCATTGAAAATACCCTTTATGCACAAGAACCCAAAAAGTAATTATATAATCAGTACATTATCACTCCTATTTCTGGCAATAGGCTGTACTCAAGAAGAAAAAGTGTTATTCACTGCATTATCACCAGCGGAAACGGGTATAAATTTCGAAAATACGCTAAAGTATGATGAACAATTTAACATTTATACTTACCGGAATTTTTACAATGGTGGAGGAGTAGCTATTGGTGATATAGACAACGATAATTTGCCTGATATTTATATGACGGCAAATATGGGTCCCAATAAATTATATAAAAATTTGGGAGGATTCAAGTTTGAGGATATAACGGAGAAGGCTGGGGTTGCAGGTACTAAATTCTGGTCTACCGGAGTAACTATGGTAGATGTTGATGCCAATGGTTTTCTTGATATCTATGTTTGTAATTCAGGAAATTTGAATGGAAAAAACAAGGAGAATGAGCTTTTTATAAATAATGGAGATGGCACATTTTCTGAAAAAGCGAAAGAATTTGGCCTAGCAAATACAGGTTATTCCACCCATGCAGCATTTTTTGATTATGATAAAGATGGAGACTTGGATATGTATCTTTTAAATAATTCGTATCAGGCCATTGGTTCATTTAATTTAAAAAATAACGTAAGAAATGAAAGAGACAAAGAAGGTGGAGATAAGTTGTTCAGAAATGATAATGGAATATTTAATGATGTAAGTGAATCTGCCGGAATTTTTGGGTCTGTCATTGGATTTGGACTTGGAGTTACAGTCGGCGACGTTGATTTAGACGGATGGCCTGACATTTATGTATCCAATGATTTTTTTGAAAGGGATTATTTGTACATCAACCAGAAAGACGGCACTTTTTCTGAGGTTCTCACTCAAAAAATGCGAAGCACATCCGTTGCTTCTATGGGTGCCGATATGGCTGACATGAATAACGACATATTTCCGGAAATTTTTGTCACCGAAATGCTTCCAGGTCTAGACAGACGTCTTAAAACAAAAACCACGTTTGAAGACTATGATAAATTTAGCTATAATGTAGAAAATGGTTACCATTTTCAATATACCAGAAATGCTTTTCATCTAAATAATGGAGGGCAGTATTTCCAGGAAATAGGCAGATTTTCAGGAGTACACGCAACAGATTGGAGTTGGGGGGCCATCTTGCAAGATTTTGATAATGATGGTTGGAAAGATATATTTGTTTCCAATGGGATATATCAGGATCTTACAGATCAGGATTTCCTTAATTTTTTATCCAATGAGGAAACGATGAAATCTGTAATAAAGAATAATAAGGTAGACTATAGAAAGCTAATAGATGCTATTCCTTCAGAGAAAATATCCAATTATTTCTTTGTCAATAAAGATGGGTTAAAATTTGAAAATAAAGCAGCAGCATATGGATTGGCAGAGCCCAGCCATTCTAATGGATCTGCCTATGGTGATCTGGATGGTGATGGAGATCTTGATCTAGTCGTCAATAATGTAAACATGAAGGCTTTTGTTTATAGAAATAATAAAAGACAAATTGAAAAGGATTCTAAAAACCACTTTCTACAATTCAAATTGTCAAGCCATACTCAAAATACTTTTGCAGTAGGAACTAAAATTCTGGTTTATCACCAAAACAGAACATTATATAATGAACATATGCCTACCAAGGGTTTCCAATCATCTATGGATTATTTAGTTCATTTTGGACTTGGCAATGTTGAAAATCCTGATTCTGTTGTGATTATTTGGCCAGATGATCGCAAGACGACACTTTCATATCCTATTTCTGATTCTTTATACTATCTTAAGCATCAGGATGCCACGGATTATTTCAATTACGACACCTTTCATCCTAAACCTAAAGCACGTTTCACGCCTTCATTGGTTAAAAGCATAGACTTCAAGCACCAGGAGAATACTTATGTTGACTTTGACAGAGATAGGCTAATTTATCATATGCTATCTACCCAAGGCCCAGGTGTTGCAGTGTCGGATTTTAATGGAGATGGTTTTGATGATATATTTTTTGGTGGGGCGAGGGATCAGGCTGCAAGCCTTTACCTTCAGCAACAAAATGGGAGCTTTATTCAGAAAAAAAATGCCGATTTTGAAGCTGATGCAGGATCCGAAGATGTCAGGGCAATTGCTGCTGATTTTAATGGAGATCAAAAGCCTGATTTATATGTTTGTAGCGGTGGGCATGAATTTTCAGGGGAGTCTTCGAGCCTTAAAGATAGAATTTATATCAATGACGGAAAAGGTAATATGATTCGAGACATCAATTATCGGGCTGGATATCAAAGCAATTCTGCAGTTGCAAAGGCGGATATCGATAATGATGGTGATCTGGACATTTTTATTGGTGAAAGGGTTAAGATGTTCCAGTATGGCGTCCCATGTTCTGGCGTCATACTAAAAAATGAAAATGGGAAATTTTCAGATGTAACCTCAACTATTGCCCCTGAACTTAATCAAATAGGTATGATAACTGACGCAGAATGGGCTGATATTAATGCAGATGATAGCCTAGACCTTATTATTGTTGGTGAATACATGCCGGTTACTATATTTATTCAACACCAGGGAAAGTTTGTAAACAAGACTAAAGAATATGGTCTAAACAAAACAAATGGTTGGTATCAAACTATTAAAATAGCAGACTTAAACAATGATGCACGCCCGGATATCATTTTGGGAAATCATGGTTTAAACAGCAGATTCAAGGGCAATCAACAGAAACCTGTTTGCATGCATATTAATGATTTTGATAGAAACGGAAGCATAGAACACATCG
This sequence comes from Saprospiraceae bacterium, assembly GCA_032115755.1. Classification (GTDB taxonomy): domain Bacteria; phylum Bacteroidota; class Bacteroidia; order Chitinophagales; family Saprospiraceae; genus OLB9. The sequence continues at coordinate 2,015 of JAUMBJ010000065.1, read as the reverse complement.
TTTGTGTATATGAAGATGACAAATCCTATCCATTGGTATTGAGACATGATCTGGTTAAACAGTTACCACATCTCAAAAAAAAGTACCTAAAGTACGCTGCTTTTCAAAATCAGACGATAGAAGATATTTTTTCGCAGGAAGAAAGAGCCCAAATGCTGACCTTGTATGCCTATGAAATGAGATCTATGGTTCTTTTAAATTCAAATCAAGGATTTATACAACGACCTCTACCTGATCAGGCTCAGTTTAGTCCAATATATGCAATTGAGGTCATGGATATAAATCAGGATGGTATACCAGATATTGTTGCAGGAGGAAATTTATTCGCGGCAAAACCTGAAACAGGAAGTTATGATGCAATGAGACTTTTAATATTGTATGGTGATGGAGCTGGTAATTTTACGCCAGCTACTTTTTTGGAGGCAGGCAAGCAAATCGAAGGAGAAATACGAGCAATTTTACCTATAAAAATCAAAGGAGATCCTCATCTATGTATAGTACGAAACAATGATGTGCCCCTTTTTTATAGAGTTAATCCATAATCTATGTGCAGGCAATGAATCCGGCTTTATTAAATTATAGATTGTTAGAACTCTTTCCATATTGTTTGATTAGTTGCTTCCTATGCGCAGGGAGCTGTAGTTTTACAGAAAAAAATAAGGATATATTATTTGAAGAGGTTCCTGCTTCTCATAGTGGAATTGATTTTGTAAATACTATTGAGGATTCAAAAGTTAGTAATATCCTGACCTACCTTTATTTTTATAATGGTGGCGGTGTGGCTGTGGGAGACATTAATCAGGATGGCTTGGAAGATTTCTATATGACTTCTGGACAAGGGAATGACAGACTGTATCTAAATACCGGCAAATTAACATTTAGGGACATAACGGATGAATCCGGCATAAAACATAAGGGTGGTTGGTCTACAGGTGTAAATATTACAGATATTAATGGTGACGGCTGGAAAGATATTTATGTTTGTCGCTTGGGAAGATACCCTGGTATTAAAGATGATCATAACCTGGCGTACATTAACAATAGAAATGGAACTTTTACGGAAAGAAGCAAGGAACTTGGATTATCATTTAGTGGATATTCTACGCATGTAGCATTTTTTGATGCAGACTTAGATGGAGATCTGGATTGTTATCTACTCAATCACAATATAAAGGATGGGTCACATTTTGTGAGATCAGACATCAGAAATACTAAAGATAATGAGGCAGGAGATCGCCTTTATTTTCAAGATGCCGGGTATTTTAGCGATGTTTCTGATCAAGCAGGTATATATAGTTCACCAGTTGGTTATGGTTTAGGGATTTCTGTGGCTGATGTCAACGTAGATGGTTGGCCAGATATCTACATTGCGAATGATTTTCATGAAAATGATTATTTATATATCAATCAAAAAAATGGAACATTTCTGGAGGTCGGGACAAAAAGCTTTGGCCATACGAGTCAGTTTAGTATGGGTGTTGATATTGCTGATATGGATGATGATGGACTACCAGATATTTTTTCTGTAGATATGAAGCCAGGTGAAGAAAATATATATAAAAATTCCGGTGGCTGGGAAAATTTGCAGATTTACCAATTTAAAAGAACTTATGGATATCACCACCAATTACCTAAAAATGCATTTCAATGGTGTAGGCAGGTTATTGATGGAATTCCGTATTATAGCGAAATTGCCTCACTTATGGGCATTGAAGCAACTGACTGGAGTTGGAACCCTTTACTTGCAGACTTTAATGGAGATGGGTTAAAAGATATATTTGTAAGCAACGGGATACATCGTAGACCAAACGACCTGGATTTTGTTCATTTTTACGCTTCAGAACATCAGGAAAATCTGTTTCCTGATCTTATTAATAAAATGCCGGATGGAAAACAGACTAATTATTTTTTTTCTTTAACTATTCCTTAACCTTATTTTGATATTCTTATTTTATCTAGGCAATTAAGCCGAGGTAAAAAAAGGAACTGAATATGAATAACGTAAAATACAAATT
>JAUMBJ010000064.1:0-14019 GCA_032115755.1 Saprospiraceae bacterium | reverse complement strand
CCGGATATCTGGAATACTTGGAGTGCAGCCTCGATTATTACAATAATCAAATAAAAAAGAAATGAGAATAATAATATGGTTCCTGGTTGTAATTTCAGCTTTGTTAAACACTGGCTGCAGTTCTGACACATATGAAGATCAGATTAAGGAAATACAGGGTTATCTTGATTCCAAGGGTTTAAAGGCTGACAAAATACTTTCACAAAGTGTATATGTGGTCATTGATCAGCCAGGTGGTGAAGTTAAGCCTACTTCTTCAAGTACAGTAAAAGTAAATTACAGGGGGTATTACACTGATGGTATTGAATTTGACGCCAATCAGGGAGTAAGTTTTCCGCTAAATGCTGTTATTAAGGGCTGGCAAATTGGAATACCGCAATTTGGAAAAGGGGGGAAAGGTGTTATAATTATGACATCTGATAGCGGGTATGGTGCCAATCCGCCATTTGGAATTCGAAAGAATGCTGTTTTGGTATTTGATGTAGAAGTTTTGGATTTTTAAGTTTCACCACTTAGTCTGTAAAAAGAGGGTGAATTTTTTAAATAAACCAAAAGGAAACTTATACATTTGCGACATGCGCTTAATTTCTGATTTATCATGCTCCTAGCGATCAGTTTTTAGGACCGCGTGGATGGGACAGCATTAATTTTATTTAATTTGTTGTCGAATTCTCTTATCGCATGAAAAAATAATCATTCAGATTGGTGTGACTTTTCTCATGCTCATTTCTTTACCTGAGAAAATAATAGCATTTGGGTGCATCAAAATCAAGTCAAAATCAAGATGGGGGTAAAATCACACCCCTTATGGCGCAATACTTTAAACTTAAAAGTAAGCACCCCGATGCCATTTTGCTTTACAGGGTGGGTGATTTCTACGAGACCTTTGCAGAAGATGCCATTAAGGCAGCTGATGTATTGGGTATTGTACTAACCAAAAGAAATAACGGAGGCAGTGATATAGAACTGGCCGGTTTTCCATACCATTCTCTTGATGTTTATCTTCCCAAACTGGTAAGGGCAGGGTTCAGGGTTGCACTTTGTGAACAGCTTGAAAAACCTAGTAAAGAGAAGAAGATAGTAGAGCGAGGCGTAACTGATCTCGTAACTCCAGGCCTTACGATTGAGGACAATATTCTGGATCGAAAATCAAATAATTATCTTGCTTCTTTACATATAACATCGAGAAATGAATATGGGGTGGCTTTTCTTGATATTTCTACAGGGGATTTTTTGGTCAGTCAGGGAGATCAAGCCGCCATGGAAAAACTCATAGATAGTTTTACACCGGCAGAGATTATTTTTTCAAAATCCTATCAGAAAAATTATCAGCAAACTTTTCACGAAAGGTATTATAGCTATGCTCTTGACGAATGGATATATACACTTGATTATGCCCGGGAAAAATTATTAGACAAATTTAATGTCAATAATCTTAAGGGATTTGGTATTGAAGAAATGGAACTTGCTCAAATTGCTGCCGGAGCGGCATTGCATTATTTAAATTCGACACAAAATGATAAACTAGGGCATATATCCAGGATAAATAGAGTGCAGTCTGATCATTTTGTATGGCTGGATAGATTTACTGTAAGTAATCTAGAACTTATACGGAGCAACCATGAAAATGGAAAGTCCCTGATGCAGGTCCTTGATAAAACTGTGTCCCCTATGGGAGCCCGATTACTAAAAAAATGGATCTTAATGCCATTGATTTCCCTTGAAAAAATCCATGCCAGGCATAGTATGGTGGGGTACTTTGTATATAATGCTATGGAAACGGAAGATCTTGAGAGCAAGTTGCGTCAGATGGGTGATCTGGAGCGTATAGCCTCCAAACTGGCGATGGAAAAAATTAATCCGCGGGAATTAATGCAGCTTAAGCGAGGACTTGACATATTGCCTGAAATTCTAACTCTCCTTAAGAATACAGAAAACGAACATATCAGACTTCTTGCTGATCGCATACAACCATGTGAGCTTCTAAAACAAGAAATTGGAAGAGCTCTGACTGATGATCCTCCGGCGCTGCTAATTAAAGGCTATGTCATCAGAGATGGTTATCATGAAGAGCTTGATGACTTGAGACATGTTATAAAAAATAGTAAATCATTATTACTTGAAATTCAACAATCTGAATCTGAAAAAACAGGAATTTCCAATCTGAAAATCGGATATAATCAAGTTTTTGGTTACTATCTGGAGGTAACTAATAAATACAAAGATCATGACCGAATTCCGGATTCCTGGATTCGTAAGCAAACGCTGACTAATGCAGAGCGATACATTTCGGATGATCTCAAGCAGCTTGAAGAAAAAATTCTGACGGCCGAGGAGAAAATTGCTGATATTGAGCAAAGGTTATATGCTGAACTTGTCGTCAATGCTTCAGGATATCTTGACGCCATACTTCAAAATGCAAGAAATCTGGCTATTCTTGATGTAGTACTTTCTTTTGCAAAAGTTGCAGTGCGACAGGCTTATTGCGCCCCAGAGGTAGGCGATCATTTTGAAATTGATATTAGGGATGGCCGACATCCGGTAATTGAGCAGCAGCTTGGTCTTGGTGATCAATACGTACCGAATGATGTTTTTCTCAGCAACGATGTACAGCAGATTATGATGATTACAGGACCTAATATGTCTGGAAAATCTGCAGTACTTAGACAGACTGCCTTGATGGTGTTGATGGCTCAGATAGGCTCATGGGTGCCTGCACGGAGTGCAAAAATAGGGGTAATTGACAAAGTTTTTACCAGGGTAGGTGCTAGTGACAATATTTCCAGCGGAGAGTCTACTTTTATGTTGGAAATGAATGAAACCGCAAGTATCATGAATAATATTTCTCCCAGAAGTTTGATTCTTCTTGACGAAATCGGCAGAGGTACGTCCACATATGACGGCATATCCATAGCTTGGTCATTGGCAGAGTATTTACATAATAATCCTGGTGCCAGACCAAAAACTCTTTTTGCAACACATTATCACGAGTTGAATGAGCTTGCTGAAAAATACCCAAGAATAAAAAACTTTCACGTGGCAACGCGTCAAGCTGGTAATAAGGTAATCTTTTTAAGAAAATTAACGGAGGGTGGTTGCTCGCACAGCTTTGGTATTCACGTTGCAGCCATGGCCGGTATGCCAAGAACAATTATTGAACGAGCAACCGAAATTTTAGCAGAACTTGAGCAAAAATCAATTGATTCCGGTGATGCCGTTAAGGGAAGTTCCGGAAAGCCCAATACATCGGCCATTATTCCTGCGGCCTATCAATTAAGTATTTTTGAAACCGTTGATCCAACTGCTGGAAAGCTGAAGGAGGAAATTAAGCATCTTGAAATCAATACGATGACTCCGGTTGAATGCATGCTAAAACTCTTAGAACTTAAAAAAATCTTGGATCCGTAAAAATAAGCGTGTCTCCATGAAAACAATATTTTAAATACATTTTAAAATAGACAAATGCCGCTTGATTCAATATCTTTATTAAAGTTATTTACACATCATTATCCAAAATATTGAATGAATTTCATTTCAGAATGATTATGAATAATTACTTTAGCATTGTCGAATAGAATTTTATTATGCAGGATTTGATTTTGAATGCCTTATGGCTGCTGGTAATAGGAATGATAGTTGTATTTATTGTATTGTTCCTAATCGTAAATTTTGGGAGTCTTTTAATCAGACTTGTAAATAAAGTCCCGGAAATCAAACCAGTTGTTCCTTTGAGAAAATCACCACTTCCTTTACCTTTTGAACATGAAAGACTTTTAAAAGAAATTGTTATAAAAGTAACAGAAGGAAAGGGAAATATTGAGTTAATTGAAAAACTTTAAAGAAGCAAGTTAAAGAATGAATGTGAGAAAAGAAATCGGACTGGCATTGATGTACAGAGATATGTGGCAGTCCTCTGGGAAATATATGCCAAGGGTTGATCAACTCTGTAAGGTTGCCCCAGCCATTGTTGAAATGGGTTGTTTTTGTAGGGTGGAGACAAACGGGGGGGGCTTTGAACAAATAAATCTACTTTTTGGTGAAAACCCAAATCAATCTGTCCGGCAATGGACGAAGGCATTCAATCAAGCAGGAATTCAAACCCAAATGCTGGAGAGAGGACTTAATGCATTGCGCATGAATCCTGTGCCAAGGGATGTACGAAAATTAATGTTTGCACTGAAAAAAAAGCAAGGCACGGATATATCAAGGTCGTTTGATGGACTGAATGATCCCCGAAATCTTGCTTTATCATTTCAATATGCCAAAGAAGGAGGAATGATAGCACAAGGGGCTTTGTCATTAACTGTTTCGCCATTGCATACGGTAGAATATTTTGTTAGTCTTGCAGATCAGTTTGTAGAGCTTGGCGCAGAGGAAATATGTTTAAAGGACATGGCAGGTATAGCACGGCCAGCGTCTGTTGGTCAGATGGTTAACGGTATAAGATCGCGACATCCCCATATCGTCATACAGTATCATGGTCACTCGACTCCAGGTTTTTCCGTAGCTTCTGCATTAGAAGCTGCAAGAAACGGTGCTGATATAATAGATGTTGGCATGGAGCCTTTGTCATGGGGAACAGGGCATGCGGACTTACTTACTATTCATGCTATGCTAAAGGATGCTGGATTTTTAGTTCCCGACATAAATATGCCAGCATATATGGAGGTTCGTCGATTAACTCAGGAGTTTATTGATGATTTTTTGGGATACTATATAAGTCCAAAAAACCGCGAAATGAATTCCTTGCTCATAGGTCCCGGGCTGCCTGGGGGTATGATGGGGAGCCTTATGTCGGATCTGGAATCAAACTTAAAGAGTCTTAATTCATGGCTTGGGAAGAATGGAAAGGCAGCCATGACGCAGGATGAATTGCTAATCAAGCTTTTTGATGAAGTTGAGTATGTTTTGCCAAAATTTGGATATCCTCCTTTAGTGACGCCATTTAGTCAATACGTAAAAAATACTGCATTAATGAATGTCATCCAAATGATTAAAGGCAAAGAGCGCTGGAGTATGTTGGATGAAAATACATGGAACATGCTTCTAGGAAATCAGGGAAGGCTACTTGGTAAAGTTGCTGATGAGCTCAAGTCTCTTGCGCAGTCTCAGGGAAGAATTTTTACGGATGATGATCCGCAGGATCTTTATCCAGATCAGCTTGACGTATTCCGTCAAAAAATGGAAGAAAAAGCTTGGGATACAGGAATTGATGATGAAGAACTATTTGAGTATGCAATGCATCCTGCTCAGTATGAGGCATATAAGTCTGGAGAGGCTAAAATAAAATTTGAGGAAGATCTTGCAGCTAAAAAGCTAGCTCGTACTGAGCCAACTCCAATTTCAGCTCCAGAAAATATTGAGGTTCAACTTGACGGTATTACTTACAGGGTAAAGATTGGTTATGCAGGCGAGCAGTTGTCCTCAGGTTTGCAGTCAAAGGAAGCAGTGGAAGTTTCGAGAGAACAGCAATCTGGGCACTATATAATGGCACCACTGGAAGGTAGGTTTTTTCTTACCAAAGATGTTGGTGAAAAAGGAATAAAAGTTGGGGATAAAGTAACTGCGGGCGATCCAGTAGCTTATATTGAGGCAATGAAAGTAATCAATGTAATTACTACTCCCTTTACAGGTACCGTTGCTGAAATCCTGATTTCCCATGGGGAGGAGGTAGAAGAGGATATAAAACTTATAAAAATTATATAAGTAATGAATCAGCTCGAGAAGTTAATAGAGATGACAGCCTTTGGTGCATTGATACAGGAGCCTTTAAGTATGTTGATGCTGGTCATTGGATTATTATTGTTATATCTGGGGATCATAAAAAAATTTGAACCATTATTGTTGGTGCCTATTGCATTTGGGGTACTGTTAGCCAATATACCGGGAGGAAATATGGGTGTAATTTCTGATGGTCCTGCTGTTCAGGGTAAGGGAGTGCTTGAAATAGCAGGGGATCACGGTATCATGAATATGCTTTATTTTGTTCTTATAAAAACTGGATTACTTCCACCGCTCATATTTATGGGTGTGGGAGCACTTACGGATTTTGGTCCAATGCTTCGTAATTTGAGGCTTGCCTATTTTGGAGCAGCTGCACAAATAGGAATATTTATCGTAATTATTGGGGCGGTATCTATGGGATTTACGCTTAAAGAAGCTGCAGCATTGGGTATAATTGGTGGTGCTGATGGTCCTACAGCCATATATACGGCTATTAAGCTGGCCCCACATCTCCTAGGGCCAATTGCTATTGCTGCATACTCTTATATGGCATTAGTGCCAGTCATTATCCCTTTGGTTGCCAATCTAACTATGACGGAAGCAGAGTTCCGAATCAATATGCGGGAAGAGGATAGGAAGCATCCATCGAAATCGGAAATAAAAAATTTGAAATTATTGAAAATAATCTTTCCGATTTCACTCTTCATAATAGTTTCTCTGTTGACCCCTTCGGCTACGCCTTTAGTAGGCATGCTATTATTTGGTAACCTCATCAAAGAGGTAGGGACGGAAACACACAGGTTGTTTTCGGCTGCTTCAGAAACCATTTTGAATACTGCCACTATATTTCTTGGATTATGTGTAGGAGCGACTATGAGGGCGGAGACTTTTCTTCAATCTCAAACGCTACTTATTATTGCCGGTGGATTTTTAGCTTTCAACCTATCTGTTTTAGGTGGGATTGTAGCGGTCAAGATATACAATAAGTTTTCAATAAAGAAAATCAATCCGCTTATTGGTGCTACAGGACTTAGTGCTGTACCAATGTCTTCTAGGGTGGCCAATGAAATTGCGCTGAAACATGATCCGGATAATCATATTCTGCAATATGCCATGTCCAGTAATATTTCTGGTGTTATAGGTAGTGCTGTTGCTGCCGGTGTATTGATATCGTTTTTAAGTTAATTTATTGTATATTTGAAAGATTGGAAAATCGTATGAGTATCCTTCTCATGAACGATTTTAACCATTTCCTTGTAGTACTTACTGAGTAAATAGGGTATAATTAACTTATTTGCATTACAGAAAAGCGGCGCTAATAGTGTCTCTATAAAAAATAAATATGGAAAAAACTACTGTTGCTTTTGCATTTAGGCAAAAGGGTCTAAAAATTTTAGACCATCTTTTACAAGTAATTTACCCACGAATTTGTCCTGGTTGTCATATCCAGGCTGTTCATACAAATCAATCATTTTGTATGGATTGTTACGGTGAATTACCATTTACAGATCATTTTACGAGTGCTGAAAATGAGGTTTCACGTCATTTTTATGGAAGGGCAAATGTATCAAACGCCGGTGCATTATTATATTTTAGGCAAAATAGTATTGTCCAGGAGGTTATTCACGAAATTAAGTACAAGCGCAACCAGGATGCTGCCTATACACTGGGTCTTATTGCTGGTCAGAAAATAAAGGAATCTGCTATATATTCCAATGTGGAAGTGATGATACCTGTCCCATTACATCCTTCCAGGGAGTATAGAAGAGGATATAACCAGAGTGCTGTATTTGGAATGGGGATTCGAGAGATAGCTGGTATTCATCAGGTTGACAGGGCCTTACGGAAATTAAAAGCTACGGATACCCAAACCAGAAAAGATCGCTTTGGAAGGATACAGAATATGTCGGATACAATTATATTGTCTGATCATGCTGAGGTATTTGGCCGCCATGTATTATTGTTAGACGATGTGATTACGACCGGGGCAACTCTGGAAGCCTGTATTCAAAGTTTGTCGCAAGGTCAACCAGCTTCCATATCAGTACTTACTATCGCAGTAACCATTTGACTTTCAGGGGTTAATTAACCAATACTAAAAATAAAAGTCCAAAAAAACACTGTTTATCAATTGTTTATGTGAAAAAAAATTAAAAATAATTGTAAAATATTTTTAATTATGAGGAATAAGGATTAATTTTGCGTCCGTTTTTGCGATAAGGTAGCAATCACTCAAACATTCTTAAAATAAATTTATAAAGAAGTGGATACACTAAGTTACAAAACAAAATCCGCCAACAGTACAACTGTAGATCAGAAATGGTATGTCATAGATGCTGAAGGTGAAATTGTAGGCCGTTTGGCTACAAGGATAGCCTCTGTACTCAGAGGAAAGCATAAGCCTGACTTTACGCCTCATGTTGATACGGGAGACTACGTCATAGTGCTCAATGCCGATAAAGTAAGATTTACTGGGGATAAGCTTGACGACAAGGAATATCAGCGATATACAGGTTACCCGGGTGGATTAAGAAGGAGAACAGCTCGAGAGATGCTTGCCAAGAGACCGGATCAGGTACTGGAATTAGCTGTAAAGGGCATGCTTCCTAAAACTAAGCTCGGAAGGGCAATGATCAAAAAATTGTTTCTGTATGCTGGCAGTGCTCACCCTCATGCAGCGCAGAAACCTGAACCATTTAAATTTTAATGTGATATGGAAATAATCAACAGCATAGGAAGAAGAAAGTCTTCTGTAGCCAGGGTATATTTTACCAAGGGATCTGGCAATATCCAGATTAATGGAAAAGCGTTTAAAGAATACTTTCCAATGCCAAGTATTCAGGCTTCCGTACTTGATCCCTTAAAAATAGCTGGTGCTGAGAGCAGCTATGATATAAAGGTTACCGTAGATGGTGGCGGTTTCAAAGGACAATCAGAGGCAATCAGACTTGCTTTTGCCAGAACTTTGGTAAAAATCAGCGAGGATAACAGAAAGCCTTTAAAGGAGAAGAAATACCTTACCAGAGACGCAAGAGAAGTAGAAAGGAAGAAATTCGGCCAGCCAAAGGCGAGAAAACGTTTCCAATTCTCCAAGCGATAATCTTTATAACGAAATTATTATACTTTAAGATTAAATTCATCAGAAATGAACAAACCCACATATAACGAAATGCTGGAAGCAGGGGTACACTACGGGCACCTTAAGCGTAAATGGAATCCTAAGATGCTTCCTTACATTTTCATGGAAAGAAAAGGTATACATATCATAGACCTAAACAGAACTGCTGAGTGTCTTGACAGGGCTGCATTTGCTATGAAGCAAATGGCGAAATCAGGCAAGAAGATACTTTTTGTAGCTACTAAAAAGCAGGCAAAGGATATCGTTTCTAAGGCAGCATTGAGTGCAGAAATGCCATATGTTACAGAGCGATGGTTAGGAGGTATGATGACAAACTTTACGACGATTAAAAAGTCGGTAAAGAAGATGAACAACATTGATAAAATGCTTTCTGACCCTGCCATTTCAATTACTAAAAAGGAAAGGTTGACTCTTTCCAGGGAAAAGGCAAAGTTGGAGCGTGTTTTGGGAGGTATTGCCAATTTGACCAGGTTGCCAAGTGCAATTTTTTTGGTAGACATCCATCATGAGCATATTGCACTTGCGGAAGCTAAAAGAATGGGGATGAAAACTTTTGCTATGGTTGATACCAATTCAGATCCCAATAAAGTGGATTTTCCAATTCCTGCAAATGATGACGCCTCAAAGTCTGTCAAATTGATCACAGATTATGTAGTAGGTGCTATTAAGGCTGGTCTTGATGAGCGTCGTGCCGATAACAAATCAGCAGAATAATTCATGCTGCTGAATTAATTTAAATTAAATTTAATCATAAATATGAGTGAAGTTAATATTTCTGCTACCGCCGTTAAAGATTTGAGAGATCAGACTGGGGCAGGTATGATGGATTGTAAAAAAGCACTGGTTGAAGCCGGTGGAGATTTCGACAAAGCAATTGAATTGTTGCGACTCAGAGGACAGAAGATGTCTGAAAAGAGGGCTGACAGAGATGCAAAAGAAGGAGTTGTCATTGCCCTTGTGAATGATGCGCAAAACAAAGGAATTATCGTAAGATTGAGTTGTGAAACTGATTTTGTCGCAAAGAATGAAGATTTTGTTCAATTAACGAAAGATATTGCCAAGCTGGCACTCGATAATTTTCCGGGTGACAGGGACGCTTTATATCAAATAGCACTTAATGGTGTAACCTTGGAAACAGTGATGTCAGAACAAGTGGCTAAAATTGGGGAAAAGATTGAAATATCTGATTACCAGACTTTGGAAGCTCCTTTGGTTACATCCTACATCCATATGGGATATAAAGCCGGCGTACTTGTGGGGTTGAATAAAGCAGACGAAAAATTTGTTGATGCAGGAAGAGATGTAGCTATGCAGGTAGCTGCGATGAAGCCAGTGGCATTAAACAAAGATGATGTTGCTCCAGAGATTATCGCCAAAGAAATTGAAATTGGTAAAGAAATAGCCAGACAAGAAGGAAAAGCGGAGGATATGCTTGAAAAAATAGCTATGGGTAAGCTGAATAAATTCTTTAAGGAGATGACATTATTGAATCAGGTTTTTGTAAAGGATGGTAAAATAAGTGTGGAGGAATATCTCCGATCAAAAAATCCGGAATTAACAGCAACAGCGTTCAAACACGTAAAACTTGGATAGTGAAAATAAAAAGCGGTAAATTTTTTACCGCTTTTTTTATGCTCTTGGTAAAGCATCATTTTTTGGTTTATTATTGGTTGATGATATGGTGTACATGTTGAACTTTCTTCAGCCATCTATTTTTACCATAAATCAAAGTACTGATTTTATTAAGTTGTTAGAAAAAATTATTTTTAGGCTGTAATCCACAATATATAAATCATGTCGCAATTAAAATATAAAAGAATATTACTGAAATTGAGTGGTGAGTCCCTGATGGGAGAACAAAAATTTGGCATTACGGCAGAAATGTTGGCCTATTATGCTGCCCAAATTAAAGAAGTCACATCACTTGGAGCAGAGGTTGCTGTTGTCATTGGTGGTGGGAATATATTTCGTGGTTTGAGTGCTGAAGCATCAGGAATTGAAAGAGTCACAGGGGATTACATGGGTATGCTTGCGACATGTATTAATGGAATAGCTTTGCAGAGTGCACTGGAAAAGGCAGGTGTTTACACTAGATTGATATCTGCTATTGAAATGCGGCAAATAGCTGAACCTTATATTCGCAGAAGGGCAATAAGGCACCTTGAAAAAGGCAGGGTCATTATATTTAGTGCGGGTACAGGAAGTCCATATTTCACAACTGATTCTGCAGCCGCGCTTAGAGCCAATGAAATTAATGCTGATATTATACTTAAAGGCACCAGAGTAGATGGTATTTATGACAGTGATCCTGAAAAAAATCCAAATGCTGTTAAATTTAACGAAATTTCTTTTGCAGAGGTTATAAGTATGGGTTTATCTGTAATGGATATGACAGCGTTTACATTATGTCAGGAAAACAACCTTCCCATCATCGTTTTTGATATAAATGAACCTGGCCATCTAACAAAAATTGTAACAGGAGCAGAAATTGGAACCCTTGTAAACTAATGTAAGTATTTGTATATCAGTTAATTGATGTAATTTCTGCCCAAATAATTATTTTTTTGTATATTTGCATTTTATGTAGAACAGCTATGGCCATTGTATATTTGACGCGAATTGAAAAGTTTAATGCCGCCCATAAGCTTTGGATACCCCAGTGGACAGAGGAGGAAAATATGGCATATTTTGGAAAATGTGCTAATAAAAATTGGCATGGTCATAACTACGTATTGCATGTTACCGTAAAGGGACAACCCGATCCATTAGTAGGATTTATAATGGATGCAAAAAAACTAGGGAAGATAATCAGAGAAGTGATAACGGATAAGCTTGATCATTCGAATCTAAATCTTGATGTAGATTTTATTCCACAAGGCATGATGCCTACAACAGAAAATATGTGTATCCTGATATGGCAGCAACTGGAACCTCAAATAGAGAAAGAAGGTTGTAAATTACACAGTATTAAATTACAGGAGACAGATACGATTTATGCAGAATACTTCGGAGCGTAATTCTAAAAAATTCCAGCGTGTCATATAAAAAACAGGAAAAATACAGCGAGAAAATTACAGAGGACTTAAGTGTGTCCTACAGACGCATTTTAGGGTTGCTTGGAGAAGATGTGGAACGTGAGGGCTTAATCAAAACACCAGAACGGGCAGCTAAAGCCATGCAATTTTTTACACAGGGTTATCAACAGAGTGCTGAAGAAATCTTAAAAAGTGCATTGTTTAAGGAGGATTACAATGAGATGGTTATCGTTAAGGATATTGAAGTGTATTCTCTTTGTGAACATCATTTAGTACCGTTTTTTGGTAAAGCGCATATAGCCTATATCCCAAATGGATATGTGGTAGGACTCAGTAAAATTCCTAGAATTGTAGACGTTTTTGCACGTAGACTACAAGTTCAAGAGCGATTGACCCACGAAATTTTACATGCCATAAATGAAACACTTAAACCACAAGGTGTTGCAGTAGTGATTGAAGCTTCACATATGTGTATGATGATGCGGGGTGTTCAAAAGCAAAATTCAGTTACGACTACCTCTGCGTTTATTGGGCAATTTAAGGAAGTCGAGACCAGAAGTGAATTTCTAAGTCTTATTGGTTCAAAATTGAAGTAATTGAGCTGTATTTATTACCATTAAGAAAATTTAGCGCTGCATTAATTCCAAAAGTAAAGGATGTAAAAAATCGTACCTATTCATTCAAAGTAATTTATTTTGATTTTATTCATATAAAGACTTAAGTTTAAATATTAAATATGAAATCGACATGCGTAAAAAAATCATTAACACACAAAGCACAATGATTATTTTACGCATCATAGATTCCATTTGGATTTAAAAACATATCACACGGAATGTGATGAACTAAAAATAAACACATGAAGACAGCATATATTTTCCCTGGACAAGGCGCTCAATTTGAAGGTATGGGAGCCGATTTGTATGAGTCATCGGCAGAGGCAAAATTACTTTTTGATGAAGCAGATTCCATTTTGGGATTTAAATTGAGTGAAGTCATGTTTAAAGGTAGTGCAGAAGATTTGAAGCAGACAAAAATCACACAACCTGCCTTATTCGTTCATGCCATGGCGAAACTTGCAGCTGCAGGACCAAGTGCTCCTGATGCTGTTGCAGGACATTCACTAGGAGAATTCTCTGCATTGGTTGCTAATAAGACAATTTCTTTTTCAGATGGTCTGAAACTGGTCTATCAACGAGCTCTTGCCATGCAGGAAGCATGCGAAATGGCCCCAGGGACCATGGCCGCTATATTGGGGTTGGAAGACAGGGTCGTCGAAGAGATTTGTAAAGCAATAACTGGAATTGTGGTGCCTGCGAATTATAATTGTCCTGGCCAGCTTGTTATTTCCGGAGCCGTGGAAAGTATAAAAGAAGCAGCGAATCGTCTTACAGAAGCTGGTGCTAAACGTGCTATCGTACTCGAAGTTGGAGGTGCTTTTCATAGTCCATTGATGGAGCCTGCTCGCGAAAAACTAGCCGCAGCTATAGAAAATACAGTATTCCAGACACCGATATGTCCAGTTTATCAGAATATTAACGCACTACCCCAATCCAATCCTGCCGATATTAAAAATAACCTGATCGCGCAGCTCACAGGAGCAGTGAGGTGGACACAGACAGTTGAGAATATGTTAGAGGACGGAATATCAAATTTCGTAGAGGTGGGTGGGACAGGTAAGGTTTTATCTGGACTAGTCAAGAAAGTTGCCCGAGAAGCAGAAACTAGCTCATTATGAGTACGATTAAGGTAGAAAAAGGGACAATTTTAATTGCTGAACCATATATGATGGATCCTCATTTCAAAAGATCTGTAGTTCTGATTTGCGCACAGGAATCACAGGGAACTACCGGTTTTGTCATGAATAAGCCTGTACAGGCAAGAGTTGATCAAATGCTTGAGGATTTTCCTGAATGTAATGCACCAGTTCTGATGGGAGGTCCTGTATCCACAGATACGCTGCACTACTTGCATAACGTTGGAGATCTACTCGACGACAGTGTAGAAGTTTGTCCTGGAGTTTATTGGGGTGGAGATTTTCAAAAACTTAAGTTTTTAATAGAGAATAAATTGATACAAGACCATAACATCCGATTTTTTGTAGGTTATGCAGGTTGGAGT
>JAUMBJ010000063.1:4247-41480 GCA_032115755.1 Saprospiraceae bacterium | reverse complement strand
TACATCATTATGGAAATGTAAATACTTCAAATGTTCTAAAAGCATACCGCCATGAGAATGTGTAATAGCTTTGGGTTTACCTGTAGTTCCGGAAGAATATAACACCCATAAAGGGTCATTAAATTCAACACGCTCAAAAGTTAAATCTCCTTGGATTTCACTGATTGTATCATCCCAAAATATTATTTCTTTATTTGTGCTGAACTTTTCACAACCTACCAGAAAATTGACCATGACAATTTTTTGTACCGAAGTTAAAGCCGCTGCTATAAACGCATTATCATTAGATTTATCAAATATTTTTCCATTGTAAGAATAGCCATCGACTGTAATAAAAACAATTGGATTGATTTGTTGAAACCTGTCAATAACACTGGAAGCTCCAAAATCAGGAGAACAACTTGACCATATAGCACCAAGGGATATACAAGCCAAAAATGCAATGGATGCCTCTGGTATATTGGGCAAATAAGCCACTACCCTATCTCCTTTTTTAACACCTGCTTCCTTTAAAAATATTGCAAATGCGCTCACCTTTTTATAAAGTTCTTCCCAAGAAATCTCCTGAAATTCCTCCATTCGCTCATGCTTAAAAATTATAGCGGGATGTTGTGCTGATTTTCTTAGAAATATGTGCTCTGCATAATTTAAGGATATGCCCTCGAACCAACGGGTAAATGGCATCACTGCCCTATTATTCACTTTGGTATATTTTCCATTATAGGAAATTTTAAAATAATGAAGCAAAGATTCCCAAAATTGATCAACGTGTTCTGTTGACCAATTCCACAGGGATTCATAATCATCATGAAGATTCATTTTGTAATGATTATCAACCCATTGCATGTATGTATATACATGAGAACTTTCTTTTATTTGTTGGTTGGGGCTCCAGAGAATTTCAGGTTCCATCAGTTATCAAATTGAGCTCCACAAGTTACCTATTTTTTCAAAATAGAAACGCTAAATGCCTTACCTTAGCATAAAATTTTCCATATGCAAAAAGTGCTTGTTGCCAATAGAGGTGAAATTGCCGTAAGAATAATGAAAACGCTCAGAAATATGGGGATTAAATCTGTAGCAATTTATTCTGAAGCCGATAAAAATGCCCTTCATGTTAGATATGCTGATGAGGCATATTGTGTAGGGCCGGCACCATCAGCCCAATCATATCTCAACCAAGACATTATTTTAGATATCGCAAAAAAAAGTAATGTAGATGGTATTCATCCTGGTTATGGCTTTCTGAGTGAAAATCCCGGATTTGCAAAAAAAGTCGAATCCTCAGGCATCAAACTCATAGGACCATCAGCACATTCGATGGAAATAATGGGAAGTAAATTGGGTGCCAAAGATGCTGTGAGAAAATTTAATATTCCCATGGTTCCTGGTACTCCGGACGCCATTAACGACACGGCAACAGCTCTTGAAATTGCAGAGAAAATCGGCTTTCCAGTATTGGTCAAAGCATCCGCTGGGGGGGGTGGCAAAGGAATGCGCACGGTATATGATGCCTCAGAATTAAAAGATCAAATTCAACTGGCTATCAATGAAGCTACTTCAGCTTTTGGAGACGGTTCCGTGTTTTTAGAAAAATATATAGCGTCTCCAAAGCATATCGAAGTACAAATTTTGGCAGATCAATACGGTAATACAGTATACCTTTTTGAAAGAGAGTGTTCTATACAACGTCGCCATCAAAAAGTAGTAGAAGAAGCACCAAGCGCCATTTTAACTCCAGAAATTCGAAAATCAATTGGAGAGGCTGCAGTTAACGTTGCCAGGTCCTGTAATTACGAGGGCGCTGGAACTGTCGAATTTTTAGTTGATCATCAACTTAATTATTATTTTCTCGAAATGAATACCAGGCTACAGGTAGAACATCCTGTAACCGAGTGTATTACCGGCCTAGATCTGGTAGAACAACAAGTGAAAATTGCCAGAGGAGAACAATTATCTTTCAGTCAGAAAGATTTAGAAATAAATGGGCACGCTATAGAATTAAGGGTGTATGCCGAAGACCCAGAAGACAATTTTATGCCAAGTATCAATAAGCTTAGTATGTATAAACTGCCTTCAGGAAAAGGTATTCGAGTAGATAATGGTATTGAAGAGGGTATGCAGGTTCCAATTCATTATGATCCTATGTTGGCAAAGCTTGTAGTCCATGGTATAGATAGGAACGATGCCATTGAGAAAATGAAATACGCCATAGGACAATATCAAATTGAAGGAATTGCCAGTACTTTAAATTTTGGTGCATTTGTCATGAATCATCCTGACTTTGTTTCTGGTAATTTTGATACACATTTTGTCCCTATGTATTGGACAAATATTGAAAAAGAGAAATTATTCAAAAAAGAATCTAACCTTGCAGCACATGTAGCAAAGCTTTTATTTGAACAAGCAGAAAAAAAACTTATCGTTCCTTAATGCTTCATTTTATGCGATTTAGATATATACAATACATTGGTATACCATTTTTCACCTGATGTAAATACAATTTCTCTGTACCCTATTCCTTGACTAGTAAAGGTAACAAATTTTTCCTGATCAGGATCTATCTGGACAAATAATGAAGGCGTAATGAATACGTTTAAATTTCTCAGATTGATAAACCTTTCAATGTGATAGTGTCCACAAAAAACAAAATAATTTTTTTCTGGCGTTTTCTTACAAAGTTTTATAAATCGTTCAGATTTTTGAAATGCATACGCATTATCCATATGCAGGGAATGTGACAGGATTGGCGGATGATGCATAATTAAAAAAATATCTTTGTTTTGGCTTATGTGAATTTGATTTTCAAGCCAATTAAACTGATCATCAGAAAATATACCTCGGAATGAGTCTAAAAAAAGGATATTTTTATAATAGAATTTTTTTGAAAAAAATAATTCTTTATTGATTGAAAGGTTTATGCCAGGAAATATTTTTTCTATCATTTCTGTATTATCATGATTCCCTGGAATAATGAAGAAGGGTATCCCTGCTTTGTCTAATTTTTCTTTAATCCAGAGGTAAATATTGACCTCCGGATGCATGAAACATAGGTCACCACCAATAATAAGAAAATTTGGTTTTCGGAATTTTAATTGTTCCAATACATAAATAAAATTTAGCCTCGTATCAATGCCTCTCGGCAATTCATATGCTTCCCCAATGTGCAAATCTGTAATAAAAGCTATTCGTTCTTCCATGCTAAAAATTCAATCCAGTATTCCATTAATAATGGCATGCTGTAACAACAATAAAGTTTTGGCATCCTCAATGCTACCATTTTTTACCATAACAATAGCTTCATCAAATGTCATTGTTAAAACTTCAAGCTCCTCTTGCTCTTCAGGGTTTAGCCGGAAACCAGTGATAAGCGTTTTCGGATCATACACTGCCGTATATAAATGAACTTTTTCCTCATGTGCACCTGGCGTAACGAATACTTCTCCAACCTTTTGTAGCTGGCTTATAGTTAAACCCGTTTCTTCTCTCACTTCCTTTTTTACAGCTTCCTCAGGCTCCATGTAATCCAGCATGCCTGCACAAACTTCCAATAGACAACCATCTGTTTGTCCTGATAGCCAGGCAGTCAGTCTAAATTGCCTTAAGAGGACGATTTGGCGTACCTCTTGGTTATACAATAGCACAGCTGCACCATTTCCTGAATTGTAAATTTCTCGAATCATACGTTCTCTTTTGCCATTAACAAACTCAAAATCGAGCGTATACCTTTTCAATTCTGACCATCCCTTATATAGAGTTTCTTCATTGATAATCGAGCATTTGTTTTTGTCCATAATACCAAATTATAGTTTATGTTGGCTAAATAACCATGGTAAAAGTTTGGGATCACGGACTGCTGCATCCCAGATATTATGCCCTGAATCGTGATATTCTGTATATATTGGAATTCCTCCAACCTGCTGTAAGCCACTTATCAGATCTCTTGAAAGCTTTACAGATACTACTTGATCTAATGCACCATGAAAAGCCCAAATAGGTACATCTTTAAATTTGTTTACCTTAGTTAAATCTGCTCCCCCACATATAGGGACCGCAGCAGCAAATAATTCGGGATATCTGGAAATAATGTCACAGGTTCCAAATCCTCCCATTGATAGTCCAATTACATAGATTTTACTTTGGTCAACTCGTTTGTCAAGACTTATTTTCTTAAGGATTTGAACAACTTTTTCCATAGACATCGTAATTGCTCCATTGTTTAGCATTGTCCATTCACCTCGTTTTACAGGAGCCCAATAGTCGTCCTCGGGACATTGAGGGACAAGAATTATACTGCTAAATTTCTGCTGAATAGTATCTGAAATTAAATATGGAACAACATGTTTCATCTGTCTTTGATTATCATCACCTCTTTCTCCTGCCCCATGAAGAAACAAAATCAAAGGATATTTTTTGTCCTTTTTTATAGTCGATGGGAAAAATACAGTATAAGGCATACCTACTTCGATATGTTGTATTTTTTCCATCTGTTTATGACAAGTATACTTTCTGCTACAATTTGAATGGCAACATATAATTAAAATAGAAGCAAGATATACTATCAAATGAGTATGAGACAAATAACAAAAACCATGATGATTATTTTTCATGCGATTACCATATAGTCTTAAAACCAAATCACGCAGGGGATAATAAACTAAAAAGAAAGAAGTAATGTTTCTTAATGCTGAATTTTTAAACATTGGAGAATTTATTGGAAAATAATCAAAAAAAAACCGAAATTCAAAAATAATTGAATTCCGGTTATTAAGTAAAGTTCTGCTCATTGATGGTAAAAGGAACTCATTAAAAAAGTAACAAGCGCCGAAAGCATAATAAATGCTAATAAAAATCTACCATCCCTAAAAAGCATCTCGTCTTTTGAAGGAAACATAAAAATGAGTTTGGTTGGTGGTTATTAAGTATAATTTATATCATCAGTATATTCATCATTTTTGATACAATCATACTATGCCAAAAAAGATACCATTCAAAATTTTTATAATGTGTATTATACCCAACCTTATGCATTGAAAAATACCCTAAATCATATCTTTGGGATTATTTAAAATGTAAAATGCTGATTTTCAATATTTTTTGATTATAAAACAGGGTATATATAATCTTCTCATAATATTAAAAATTATAAAAAAATACCCATTTTCTATAAAACTTAGCAAAGTACTTGCGCTTCATTAGATAGGAGAAAATTGCTATTCTCGTAATTTGCCTTGGTTATAAAACTTATTAAATAAGTGATAAGCTGCCAGTATAGTAATATTGACGAAGAAAATTTATATTTTATATTTACTTTTTAATGACCAAATTATATTGGTAAGTAATTTTACTTTCGGAGGATATTGATTGATTTGTTTTTTCAGAATTCTTAATTTGATATTGGAATGATACCGGAGGTACAGTATTTTTTTCTCCCTGTTTGCGTACTGGATATTTAAAATGAATAGTCATGGATTTGTGAAAAATTACTTTCATACCTCTCGGGACTTTGGGTACAACGAAGTTGAGTAATTTTACAATTCGTATGGCTTCCTCCTCAAGACCATACCCAATGGATGAAAATACTTTTACATCCATTACTGCACCTTTAAAAGAGATATCCATTCTTAATGGTACATTTCCCTCAATATGATGCTTCAGTGCTTCATCGGGATATTTAAGATTTTTTGAAACAAACTCCTTCAAAGCGCGCTCTCCACCTGGATAATAGGGTTTTTTCAATAGTTTTTCCTCCTTTTGTTCCTTCTTCATTTATCATTTTTTGATTGTATCTTCTTGCATTTTAAATATTAGATAAAATTCAAGGACAGATATTTAATGGCATTACATTCATATTTCCTTCATTAGTAGCTGTTAGTCTGTAACAAATACCAGTGCTAGGATTTCTGATAATTACCCCTTTAGTATATGTATCAATGATTAGATTCAACCCTGAAATTCTTGTATTGGTTGCTGATGCTGTTGGGCAAGAAACCAAAGTCCCAATAATCTGATTAGCGGTATTCATGGAAAGCGAATAACACGTTCCGGTTTGTCCTTTAATAATAAATTTCTTCAATGGAGTGCTCAAATCCAAGTCCGCATCCAGAATATAGCCTTCTTGAACCGTATTGGACTGACATACTATACGTGTCAAAGTAATAACCCCACTGCCAGAAACTCCAATCCTGAAGCAATATCCTTTTGGAGATCTTAATACAACACCTTTGTCAGCAGTTTCAGCATAAAAATCTTCATTAATTTTGATAGTTTCGGTAACCTGAATTGTTGGCTCAGGCAGATCCAGCGTCAATGTAAAAAAACCTTCGCTAATATCGGAAGCCAATATACAACCGGAATTAAAAAATGGGAATACTCCCCAACAACCATTAAAACTTTCGTTTGTCCCATAGCCATTTCCATTATTTGCTTGATATGTATCGTAGTAAGCAATTCTTTGAGGAGATGCAGGATTGGTAATATCAAACACTTGGACTCCGTCTTCATAATAAGATATAAATAGTTTATTGTCATGTACAAAAGGATTGTGTGGTCTATTCGTGGAACTAACAGGAAATTCTAGGGGCTCTTTAAAATCACCAATTTTTATTAGTGTTTGTTCTTCATCGTCAGGCACGTATATATTAATTGGCCTTCCTTTTGGAAGTTCCAACGCTTCAAAAATATGCTGTTCGTCTGCTGTCGTCCAGCCACTATGATTGTAACCCCCAGAACTCGTATAAGATCCTAAAAACTGGATATTATTTAGATCACTAAAGTCCCATTTATACATGGAACTTACCGCACCATTTGATGTATACACAATATGATTCTTAACATAGACATCATGAACATACATATTTGTTCCCGGTGCATTAATCAATATATCAAGATGCACGCTGGCGAGATGAACAGGGTTTAAAGGGTTTGATATATTGTAAACTATAAGTCCTCTGTTAACCGTATTCGAGCCTGCCACGTATAATCTGGCATTGGCAGTATCAATAAAAATATTGTGAGCCCTGGCAAAGTGCGCATTTGTAAAATTAACTGAATAATTCTGCATATTGATAATTTGTAATCCCTGGTTATAAGGTGCCGTGCCAGCCTGATCACCAACTCCATACACTACGTTTTGATGATCTTTAAAATCTCTCCATGTTGTATATGCGCCGTCCGTATATTGAAATGCAAGTTGTGGGCTACTGCAATCATTCACATTATATATAAGTACGTGATTGACGGTTCCTACAATAGCAAATTCATTTCCATTGTCATCTTCATAACCCCAAACATCATTATAGAATTGTCCAGATAATTTTACCTTCGCTTCAAGCTGCATGTTAAAACCCTGGGCTATTATGACATTGATAACAAACGAAGAACATATGAACAAAAGTGTCGAATATATTTTTTTTGGTTCGGACATAATGTGAATTATAATAAATTTATGTCAAATATATACAAATGACTTGTGACGAAAAAGATATAATTAATCATCTGGTACAAGATGAAAAACTTCACTCCTTAATAAAAAATATAAAATTGCCTCCACTGCCTTCTTCAGGTGATCTTTTTACTGCTTTGAACAGATCTGTTATAGGCCAACAATTATCTAACAATGTGGCCAAAATTATTTTTGAGCGATACACTGATTTTTTTGAAAATACCGTCCTTCCTCATTCCGTTTTATCAGCTGACGAAGCTTCACTTAAGTCTCTTGGACTATCAACACAAAAAATTAGTTATCTGAAAGAACTGGCTTTATTTTTTTCAAATCCAGAAATGATAACGTGCCAGTGGGATAGGTTGGATGATGACAAAATTATTGAAATGCTTACATCTATAAAAGGAATTGGTACTTGGACAGTTCAAATGATTTTGATTTTTCATTTAAAACGGCCAGATATTTTACCATCAGGCGATCTTGTTATAAAAAATTGTATTCAAAAAATATACAACCTAAATACTGTAGGAAAGCACCTTGAAAATGAAATAATTGAACGGACATTACATTGGAGTCCCTACCGAAGTTTTGCAAGCAGATACCTTTGGGCAGGAAAAAAAATCATTTTAAATCACTAACTTTCTGATTAATCCTTCCTGAGCTGTACTAGCTACTAAAAGTCCATCTTTGGTATATATTTTACCAGAACAAAAGGCCCTTCCTTCACATGCATTAGTGCTTTCTACGACATAAAGAAGCCATTCATCTGCCCTGGCATCCCTGTGAAACCACATCGCATGATCTAGACTGGCAATTTGCATGGGGGTTGTAAAAAAAGAAAGTCCATGTGGTAACAGTGCCGTAATAAGTAAATTAAAATCAGACGCATAAGCTATCATTTCACGGTGCAACAACACATCGTCAGGTAAATTTCCGTTAGTTTTAAACCATGTATGATTCAGGGGTGGTCTTAAAAGCGGCTGAAATGGATCATAATGTTCAACGGGATAAAATATAAATGGTCCTTTTGAAGAAAATATCCCACGTGGTTCTATATTAAATTTTTCAGCAAATTCAGCAAATAAGTCTGAGAATGAAGTCAGTGATTCAGGTCTGGCAACATTTGGCATGACTGCCTGATGTGTTATACCAGACTCAGGTTTCTGAAAGGAAGCTGAAAGAATAAATATCTCTCTGTCTTTTTGTGTCGCTATTACTCTTCGTGTCTTAAATGATCGACCATCTTTAACTGTCTCTACGCTATAAGTAATTGGTTCGTCATTGTCACCAGGACTAATAAAATAGCTATGCAATGAGTGAATCTTATATTCTTTGTCAACCGAACTATGGGCAGCATGAACAGCTTGTGACAATACTTGACCACCATAGACACTGGGACTTCCAATGAATAGGTTATTTCCAAGATAGGTATGTTGGTCTAATTGTTTTAATTGAAGTATATCAATCAGTTCAGGCAGTTGTGATGTCATTTTCAGTATTGTCAGGCAGTTTGTCATTTAAATAAAAAAATAAGCTAAGCAAGGCTATAGATAAATGCAATATAAATGCCCCATTACTTGGTGTTACTCCACTTACAAAAGCTCCATACATATGAAATGAAACCACCAAATGGAAAACCATTATAATTAGAGCAAGATACCTAAACATTTGCGAAGGCTTGTAATTTCTAAACAACACATAGGAGGTGAGACCAAATGAAAAAGCAAGAATAGCATAAAGTCTGGCGATTACTACGCCTTGTAATTCCGGCGCTGCATGCTGTAAAAGTAAATCTGGCCTTAGACTTAAAACGATACCTGCAGCCATTTCAAGTAATGCATTAATCAGAAATATTTTCTTCATACATTATCCATTATTTAATGGTGCGCCACCTTGATTATTATCTTGCCCCTGCTTCAAATCTGTATTTTTTACCTTAGATTTCCGCTCCTTAAAATCAACATTTCCAAATTTAATTCTATAGTTTAAACCAATTGACCGGAACGGGATGCTAAACGAAGTTTTCTGAATAAATCCTGAACCTTGTATATTGGAATTAAAAAATTTATTTTCTTGAAAAGGTTCAATAAGTGTAATACCGAGACTTGAGTTTTTAAATTCCTTTCTTACACCCATACCGTAAATACTAAAGGATGGGTTATCTCCTTGAATACTTCTTACCGGTGATCGGAAAAATCCAAAAAAGTCCGCTTTAAGTGTTCCAGAAATCTTAAACTCACCGTTCAAAAACAAATTGTATTCATAAGATTTTCTGCTTGCTGGCTTACCATTTATTTGACCAGTTGCATCATAAGAGTACAAATTTCCACCTGTCCTCAAGGTAAAAAGATTTATAGTTTTAGTAATAAATGTATTTAATCCATAAGCCTGATTTGTCCCAATATTCGCAAATGTATTTTTGGATAGTCCATCGTCGTCAATCAATAAAATCTGTTCAATAATACCATCAGTATATTTATAATATACTGATGAAAATGTGGTAAACCCAAAAATAGTGGTATTGTAAGACAATTCCAGCTGATGAACTAATTCTGGATCCAGGTATGGATTACCAACCGTTCTATTGAGAAAATCCGCATTATTATTAAAAGGATTAATAAATTGAAGACTCGGTCTCTGAATACGCTGGGTGTAGCTCAGTTTAATACTTTTAAAATTCTTCAGATTTCGACTAAGTGTTATGCTTGGAAGGATATTTTTATAATTATCCGAAAATTTACCATCACTTGTAAAATCCGAAAAACCACCATAAAATGTATGTTCATATCTCAACCCAGCAATAGCAGATATTTTCTTACTTATGAAAAAATTTAAGGAGGCATAACCGGCATATACGTCTTGCTGATAATTATAAATATCATTTACCCGCGTGTAATTATAGTTTATTAACGCATCGGTGGTATAATTACTGATAATTCTTCTGACCACAGCCTTTACTCCTGTTTCAAGCTTTACAGATTTATTAAAGGGATGGGTATAATCTCCTTGTAAAGTTGTTTCATAATTATCTCCATCATTAAATATTTCAGAGTTTCTGTTTAATGTATTTAGGATGGTATGATTTTCCATGACGAAATTATCCTGATCGCTGTTTTGTTTTGAATACTGCACAGCAAGTGTCATTTCTTGACCATCAGTAGAAAATTTTCTAGTGTAATCCGTATTCCAATCAAATCCTCCATTAAAATTTGTTCCTTCATTCGTCCTGATAAATTCATCTGAAAAAATAGATGAAGGGTCAGTCAGTTTGCCCTTAATATTTCCCCTGGAATCAAATCCAAATCCACGAAAGCTAAAAGAGCTGGTAATACTATTATATCCATTGATATCGTAAAATAGATTTAGAGAGGCATTACCTCCAAGTCTAGAAGTTTTTTGGACACCCTCTTGGCTAAAAATTCGATTTCCAGATGGTGTTTCGTCTTCTCTGTAAAAAGAAGTAGTACCATCCAAAGGAATAGAATAAAAAACTGCTGCATTTGAACTGGCTCCAAACCTCCCCTTTCCTACATTCAAATTATTGAAAAGAGAATTTTGCCTATTTCCTACGGAAGCGTTTACATTTCCTGCGAATCCTTCAATATTACTCTTTTTTGTTACTATATTAATGATACCTGCACTTCCTTCACCGTCATATTTAGCAGATGGAGAGGTTACCACTTCCACCTTTTTTATCTGATCAGCAGGGAACATTTTTAATGCATCTGCAATATTGGTGGAGAACATACCAGATGGTTTGCCGTTGATTAGAATTCTAACATTTTGTGAACCCCGCAAAGAAACGTTACCATTAAGATCCACGGTTAGTAAAGGAACCTTTCTAAGTACATCTGTGGCATCTCCACCAGCAATACTGGCATCATTTTCTGCATTAAAAACCAGTTTATCTATTTTATTCTCAATCAATGCTTTATCCTCCTTTATTTCAACTACATCTAGTAAAATATCAGAAGATATAAATTTTACAGTACCAATATTAATATCAGGCACTTTCAAAGTGGTTTCTACAGCCTTTAATACTTTGTCATTATAACCTAAAAAAGATATGGTTAGGTCATATTTACCGGTCTTAACATTTTCAAATCGAAATTCACCATTTTCTGAGGTGATTGTTCCATCAAGAATAATCTGACTTCCTGATTTTCTCATGGCTACAGAAGCATATGCTACTGGTTCTCCAGTCAATGAATCCTTAACAATTCCAGAAATCACCCCTTTAATCACCGGCCCTTTTGGGGCACCTCCCATAGGAAATTGGCTAAACAAAACGAAATGAACAATCAATAAAACAAAACTTAATACAATACGCATGATTAATATTTTAAACCGGAACTTTAATCAAAATTACGCATGTATTGTTGCAATAATTCAGACTTTTTTAGACAAAAGGGATATTATTATAGATAATCTATAAGTTTTTTTATGCCCTATCTATCGCATATCCATAAGTCTTGACTTAATATTTTGGATAGCAACTTTCCAGCTTTCCTGTACATTTTTTAATTCCTCTGGTGTTAAATGAGCTCCATCCTGTCCAACATAATGATGGTGATGATGATGTCCATGATCGTGACCTTCATGATCGTGATCATGCTCCATGCCTGGAATGGCTATCATACTTTTTTTCCAATCCTCAAACTCAATCTTTATTTTACTGAGAGAATCACCGCGTATTGCTGAAGTATCATTAGATAGTTGCTCAGCTAAAATATCTTCTACCTCCATACCTATATGAATAGCAGAATCCTGAATATGCAAGGCTTCATGTAGCAATGGTGACACCTGAGATGTTTGCTTGCACGATGCCATTAATAACAATAATAAACATAAAAAATGGACGTTCATCTGCATAATTATAGCATTTAAGTGTTACTTTTTGAATTTATGGGAACTTGATAGAACTTTTTGTTGTTTATACTTTAATGTATGGTTAAAATTATAATTTAAATCTTATGTATTCATCTTTTATACTCATATTTCTAATTACACTTTTTCTGTTAAATAGTTTCTTTATAGTAAAACAGCAAACGGTTGCTATAATAGAAAGACTTGGTAAATTCCATTCCATCAGAAATGCAGGATTCCAGTTTAAAATACCCGTAATTGACAGAATAGCAGGAAGACTAAATTTAAAAATTCAGCAACTTGATGTGATAGTAGAAACGAAAACTGAAGATAATGTTTTCGTAAAACTAAAAGTTTCTGTTCAATTTCTGGTTCTAAAAGAAGCTACATATGATGCCTTCTACAGGCTTCAAAGTCCATATGACCAAATTACATCCTATGTATTTGATGTAGTAAGGGCCGAAGTACCAAAAATGATATTAGATGATGTTTTTGTTAAAAAGGATGACATTGCAATAGCTATTAAACGCGAATTAGAGGAAGCCATGAACACTTATGGCTACGGGATTGTAAAAGCACTTGTGACAGATATAGATCCTGATATTGCTGTAAAAAACGCCATGAACAGAATCAATGCCGCTGAAAGAGAACGAAAAGCAGCAGAGTATGAGGGAGAAGCTGAAAGAATTAGAATTGTTGCCAAAGCTAAAGCAGAGGCAGAAAGTAAGCGTCTTCAGGGTCAAGGTATTGCAGATCAGAGAAGAGAGATTGCACGTGGACTTGAAGAATCCGTAGGTATGCTTCATCAAGTAGGCATCAACTCACAGGAAGCATCTTCGCTACTTGTTATAACACAGCATTATGATACCCTGCATTCTTTGGCAGAGCACACTAACAGTAATTTAATCTTATTGCCAAATAGTCCTAATGCAGCTTCTGATATGCTATCAGGAATGGTAGCATCTTTTGCAGCCGCCCAAAATACAGGTCTTGAAAAGCCTAAACCAAAATCTAAAAAAGGAGACATATAATACTAAAAGGAGGAAGTAAAATTCCCCTTTTTTATTTTTCAAAAAAACCTACACTTCCACCAACCCAGGTTTTATCTTTATTGTATTTGACCCCAACCATTTTTCCTTTTGACATTCTTACCAGATTGTTAAGAATTTCTGGTTTTTCAGCTCCTTTGGGCCACAGCATTAGCATTCTTATTTCACATTTAACTTTATCATCAGGCGATTTAATAACTGCAGCATATTCAACTTTTCGCTGTAAAATATAATTTTCAGGGTCAGTAATTGCATCCAAAACTTCAGGATTTAAATCTATTACAACCCCTGAGCCAGCAAATGAATACAAAGGCTTTAAAACGTAATTTTGCAAATCTTTTGGCCAGGTATCCAAATCTTTCAGAAAAAAAGTGTTAGGCACACACCTACTCTTTAATAATGGTAAACAATATTTTGAAATCCTGTAAAACCAGTTTGGATGACCAACCCATTCGACATCTAATTCTTCCGAAAAACTAAACTGAAGCTTTAGATCTTTTCGGCTTTGTAGTTCATCAAAAATAACGCGATTGTATATCTTTCTAATTTCAATTTTTTCTCCATTGCTATCCGAATAATAAAGTTTTTTACCTGATTTAATAACTTTAGTAACACAAATGCAGGGAATGTTCAATTCTCTCGAGGTACTTAGCATATCAATATATGTAGTTTGCTTTTCAGGTTCAATTTCAAGCAAAACAACATGTCGTGGATCCTCCTCTCCAACTATTGCATTTCGAAGCATTTCACTGTATTGCTCCGTTGAAATATCTTTAAAATAACTGGTAAGATTTTCAGGAATATTGTACACTTTTCTATATGCCTGGCCAACCATCCATTGGAAAAAATAGACGGAAGGAAAACCTTGAATTTCTATCAACTGGGGAAATGCTTCTCCATTTTCATCCAGGCATACAGCAAAATCCATTTGTAAAAAAATGGTATGCTCATCTTCCCCAGGTACAACAATTTCTGCATTTAATAGGGCTTCTTTCGTATGATTTTTAAATTCCGGATCAAGAATAAAACTGCTAATTTCTTCACAAGCATCCAGCAATCTCTCTTTTAAAATAGGGGGAATAAAGAATGGAGATTCAGCAATCCTAAATGCTATTGGCATATTATACCAGTGCTCAAGATATTGAACCAATTGCAGGTATTTTTCATTAGAAAAATGACTGTTAAACCACGCTCGAATTTCGGGTATCATGCATGAACTACATTATATGCCTGTAAATGTTGTAATGTGTTTTCAATAAAAATTGGGAGTATGATATTATGGGTTAATTCAATTTTATCTGGATCGTGAAGATGGTGGATCATATTGGCATAACTATCTTCTCCAAAATGATCAATAACCTGCTCCCTTATTTCTTCCTTGGCAAAATGAATTCTCATTCCGGGAGCATCTGCTTCCGGATGAAATTGCGTACCCAAAAATTCATCAGAAAAGCGTACAGCCATGATGGCACTTTCAAAATCTGATGATGTTTTAATATTTTCCAAAGCTAGCAATGTTGCTCCATGTTGTTTGAAAATTTCTGTTTTAGGTTGTACAATTTGCCAATCCCTGCTATCTACTGCATAAAATGGGTTTGGTAAATGTTGAAAAACCGGATCATTTGATGCCTCTGCGCAAAGATGAATAGGCATGACCCCAAATGATGTGGATTTTCTCTTGGTTATAGATGCCAATTTAAAGTGATGACAAGCCATCTGGAAGGAGTGACAAATAAAAAAGACAAACTTTTTACGCTCTGATTGCCTGTTATAATTCCACAATTCGTCAATAAGTTTATACCAGGCTTTATCCCATATGCCATTACCTTCAAGCGGATTTCCAGGACCACCACTGGAAACATAAACATCAAAATCAAGTCCAGGGAGTTCATGCTTTGATCTTACATCAAATTCTTCAATGTCAAACTCGCATGCATATCGTTGAACCAACTCTCTAATACAACGCATACCCTGATTGGGTCTTCCTGCGTTCATATCCAGTATGGCTAATCTAAGTTTATGCTCCATATCTCATTCCGATTATGCGTAAATCATAGCATAACATTAAATCCAAAACAATGTTGTACCATATTTATTTGGCTTTTGATGGTATAAAAATATCTGAAATAAAATTACCCCATGTCAGATTAATTTGGCCCTTTTTATGATTTAAGGCTCGCTCAATTGCCATTTCTGCAGCATTTTCAACAATCCAATTGAAATTTTTCTCTCCAACAGAATTGTAATCTGCATCAGGTGCTGGATTGCAAAAATCAATAGCGTAAGGAATACCATCCCTCACGGCAAATTCTACTGTATTAAAATCATACCCCAGCCCCCTACAAAGCGCTATAGTATATTTTTTTACTTTTTCTAAAATCTTTTTATCCTTGCAGGGCTCATCTACATAATACCTTAAATGATGGGGATTTCGGGGTTCATATGGCATGATATGCACCCTGTCTCCATACAAGTAGTAACATCTGAAATAATGATCAAAAACAATTTCTTCCTGAAGCATCATTACAAGTTGTCCGGTCTCAGCATGTTTTTTCCAAAGGTCATCAGGATCACTGACTTTATAAACATTTTTCCAACCTCCTCCTGCAAATGGCTTCATGTAAGCTGGAAATTTTATATATTCAAAAATCCTATTCCAATCTGTAGGATATTTAAGATTTCGAAATGACTGTTCAGATGTATCGTCTGGACGTTCAAATGATGGTAATAATACAGTATTTGGAACAGGAACTTCAAGTTTTTCAGCTAGGCAATTATTAAAAAACTTTTCATCAGCACTCCACCAAAATGGATTATTAATTACTGAAGTCCCTTTTAAAGCAGCATTTTTTAAATATGATCTGTAAAATGGAACATCCTGAGAAATTCTATCGATAATAACCGTGTAAGGCGAGGGTTCGGATTGTTTCAAAACATCTATGGATACAGGCTCAGCAAATATATTTTTGATTTTTTTCTCATTTACTTTATCCACAAAGGCCTTTGGGAATGTATCTTCCCTGCCGTGCAGTATGCCTATTAGTTTATTCCCCATATTGATATAAAATTAGTTGATTTCGCTAAAGTAATGTTTTAAATTGAAAATATTTGAAGTCTTCCTGGAATACTATGCATTCATTTCTTTTTATTCATGGATTTACATGTTATGACTGAACCACATGTAAATGTTTAGGTACTAAAAAAAGCAAATAATGATCTGTTACCATCTTAATTATCCCACATTTTGAAAAAGCCAGATGATGTATTATTTGCCAACATTTAAAAAAGTTAATCAACTATTCTATAACTTTGATGTCTGTAAACAAATTCTATCATTATGAAAATCAGGTTTATTCTTTTCATTTTTATGTTATTTAATTTTCATACCTATTTGGTTGGTCAAAATGATATGAAAAATCAGAAAATGGCTGATACAACCAAAATGTGTTGCGATATGGCCAGTATGCCAAAAGAAAATTTAATATCTGTGGACGTTAGATATTACTTTAGTCCATTAGCTTCAACGGTAACAGATTTACTTCCTCTAGGTTATTCTTTGGAAGAAGGAGCTTTTGAGGTTGGCATAAGGTTCAGAAATTTTCCAAAAATTTATTATTACCAACAATTAGGTAACATCAGTGATGTTCAATATGTTGGTGTCAATGGATTTGGTATAAAAGAGCGCATACAATTTTCTCTACTTAAAAATTCCCCTTTCAGTATCATACCTTATCTCGAAGGAGGTATTGGCTATTACAGACTTACGGCTGTAAATAATGTTAATGGTAATTCTTTTGCCACTGTATTTAATGCTCAGACACAATCTGTATCATTGGACAATTGGGGGTTTACAGGTGATGCAGGTTTGCATCTTGGCTACACATTTTCCATAGTAGACAGAGATGTACAAATTTCACTAAATGGTGGATACCAAACAAATCTTCCTTCACAATGGTCTCTTGCACAATCCCTTTCATTTAGAGAAAAGATGGATTTGTCAAGTCCTTATTTTGGCGGAAAAATAAGGGTAAGCTTGCCATGCTGCTATAAATAATTTTTAAATTAACTTCATACTAATAAACCCATACCCGGGCTAATCTCTTCCTTTTGATAGAGATTCCCGGGTTTTTTATTTTTTGGAATTTATTGCAAATTATTAAATGATGATTAATAGAATAAAAGAACCTTTAAAGTTAATATTAATAAGTATTTTCATGATTATCATGTTTACAAAGGTTAGTATACATGCGCAGACAAATAAGCAGATGCCGAACATAATTATAATGTTTATCGATGACATGGCTTATGGTGATGTTGGATTTAACAATTCTACTGTGGATTACACGCCTAATTTTCAATACATGGCAGAGCATGGAATTGTGCTTGAAAACTTCTATGTGTCGCAGCCTGTTTGTACTGCCTCCCGCTCATCTTTGCTTACTGGTTGCTATGCCAATAGACTGGGTATGGGTGGCGCTATTGATCATCAAAGTAAGATTGGTTTAAATCCTGAAGAAATTACTATTGCTGACATGTTAACAGTTCAGGGTTATAGAACTGCAGCTATAGGCAAATGGCATCTTGGATTTCAAAAACCATTTTTACCTACAAACCATGGATTTGATTATTTCTATGGAATACCTTATAGCGCAGATATGTGGCCCTTTCACCCGGAAAGGCCTGGATATTATCCACCTTTACCATTGTATGAAAATGAAACAATCCTGGACACCATTGAAGAACAAAGCTGGTTTACTGGGTCATTTTCCAAAAAATCCATTGAATTCATAAAAAAGAATGATAATCGTCCATTTTTTCTATATCTCGCTCATCCCATGCCCCATGTACCATTATTTGTTTCTGAAAAATTCAAGGGAAGTACTGGAAAAGGACTTTATGCAGACGTAATTCATGAAATTGATGCATCTGTTGGTGCAATTTTGAATGTACTTCATGAGCAAAAGATCGAGGAAAACACTTTGTTTATCGTAACATCTGATAACGGACCATGGCTTGCATATGGGAATCATGCGGGTACTACCAACGGGCTACGGGAAGGAAAAGGAACAACATGGGAGGGGGGTATCAGAACGCCATTTGTAGCATACTGGAAAGGAACGCTGCCAGAAAAAAAAAGAATAAAACATTACGCTATGAGCATAGACATGCTTCCGACTTTAGCATCCATAACGGGAGCAACATTACCAACGCGTAAAATCGATGGAGAAAATATTTATCCATTGTGGATAGATGAACAGCATAAACCTTTGGATAGAGCTTTATTCTTTTATTATCATAAGAATGACCTCGAAGCAATGAGGTGGAAAAACTGGAAACTTTATTTTCCGCACACTTACAGAACTATGGATGGTCAAGAGGCAGGTATGGATGGACAGCCCGGCAAGTATAAAATGGTAAAATTAGAATATTCAGAATTATACAACTTGGAATCTGACCCTTATGAAAAAGAAAATATTATTGCTAAACACCAGGATATTTTTAAGCAAATGGAAAATATGGCAGAAAATATAAAAACTGAACTTGGGGATGATCTAACAAATATCAAAGGAAAAGAAAATCGAAAACCGGGAATGATTGAAGAGTAAAGTGTCAAAATTATTCAAATACTGGATCAAAAACAATTATTACATTAACTTTTATTATCAACATTAAAGGTAACAAATTGATTAAAACATATAATCGTTAGGAAAGCTTCTTGTTAAGTTGGAAAATTAAAATATGTAAAAGAATTGAAAAATATTTGTTTGAAGCAAAACGGTAAAATTACTATTTTTTGATACACGAGCGATTTACAACACTAAAAAACAAATACAAAGTTCAATGCAGATTAGGCGAGCAAATCTAGTATATCGGGTATAAAAACCAAAATTTCACTAAACTAAAAATCTGCTTAAACTTATTCAATATTAAATAATACTTTCCATTGACATTATTTAGGATTTACCATAAATAAATCATATTATAAAATTATAATTTCGAAATAGATAATTAAAAATTCCTTGAAATTAATGATGAATATTATACCAAAAACTGACTAAAAGCATTACCCCCAATAATGTAATATAGTATCTTTAGGCAGAAAACCGGTTATGGTAATATCTTGCTGTAGCTCAATGCAATATATTTTAATGATATTACATTTTAAAACCAGTGTTTGAAGTAAGCTTGAGGTTATGTGTCATAACGTAAAACTAACATTTCATAAATGAGTTGGATTTGGTCAGGTATAATTGGATTTTTAGCAGAAACAGGTGCATTGGCATCTTTTGCTGGTAAATTTTTTAAAAATGTATTTAAAAGGCCATTTGAAGGGAGAGAATTCCTCAGACAATGTTATCATTTGGGTAATCAGTCATTATTTTTAGTTGCTGTCACAGGATTTATCATAGGCCTTGTAATAACCTTACAATCCAGGCCTAAAATGACTGAATTGGGAGCAGATGCCTGGATTCCAGCAATGGTAGGTGTTTCAATTATTAGGGAAATCGGGCCAATAATAACAGCATTGATTTGTGCGGGTAGAATAGGTTCAGGCATTGGTGCAGAGCTAGGTAGCATGCGGGTAACTGAGCAAATTGATGCTATGGAAGTTTCAGGTACACATCCATTAAGATATCTGGTAGTAACAAGGGTGCTTGCCACAACGTTGATGATTCCAATTCTTGTGCTGGTAAGCGATTTTATTGCGCTTTTCGGTTCATATTTAGTAGAGCACATCAAAGGTGATGTGTCATTTGTATTATATTTCGACTCTGTGCTAAATTCATTAAGTTTGAAAGATATTGTCCCCTCGACAATTAAAACATTTTTTTTTGGATTTGCAATTGGGTTGGTTGGTTGCTTTAAGGGATATTACTGCAAGAATGGCACTGCAGGTGTAGGAATTGCAGCAAATACCGCTGTTGTAGAAACATCCATGGTTTTATTCGTGCTCGACTTTTTAGCTGTATTAATAACAGATTTAATGTTTCAATAAACCAACAGCTATGTCAAATTCCGTTATTAATATAATAAACCTATGCAAGAGCTTTGGAAGCCATCATGTGCTTAAGGATTTTTCAATGAAGTTGGAAGAGGGGGAAAATGTTGTAATCATGGGAAAATCAGGTTCTGGCAAATCGGTCATGATAAAATGCCTGGTGGGGCTGGAATCTTATGATGCGGGTTATATTGATATAATGGGCAAAAATATCCATAATTTATCTGAGGATGAATGGGATGATATTAGAACAGAGGTAGGATTTTTATTTCAAGGCAGCGCGCTTTATGACTCCATGACTGTAAGGGAAAATCTTGAATTTCCACTAAGGCGTCATACAAAAAAATTTGGCATTATTGATGACACTACGCCTTATGTCATGGAGGCATTAGAAAATGTCGGTTTGGGACATACAACTGAACTCATGCCAAATGAACTATCTGGAGGTATGAAAAGAAGAATCGCTCTTGCGAGGACGCTAATTTTAAAACCAAAAATTATTTTATATGACGAACCCACCACAGGCCTTGATCCAATAACATCAAAGGAAATATTAATGCTCATGAAATCAATACAGTCAAAATACAAGACTTCATCCATAATAATTACCCATGATGTAGATTGCGCAAGATTTATTTCAAACAGAATGATTCTACTGATTGACGGTAAAAATTATGCGGAAGGAACTTATGATGCATTAAGCCAAAAAAACGATCCGAAAATTAAAGCATTTTTTAAAATGTAAACTATGGAGAAAACATTTGAACAGCAAGTAAAGCTTGGAATATTTGTACTAACTGGCATACTCATTCTTATTGCAGGAGTGTATCTTGTGGGTAATAAAGATCACGTTCTTGGAAATACAAGCAGAATTTATGCCGTATTCAATCACATCAATGGTCTTAGAATAGGAAATAATGTTAGGTTTGGGGGGATAAATATTGGGAGCGTTAAAGCAATAAATATGGAAACCGATACTTCCATTATAGTTACTTTAAATGTTCAAAAGGATATTATTAAACATATTAAATCTAATGCACGTGCTATTATAATTACTGATGGTTTAGTGGGCAATATGATTGTAAATATTCTACCTGGAATGCAAACCGGAAAAAACATAAATGAGGGTGATACAATCAGGTCACTTAAAAGAGTTCAAACTGATGAAATGTTGAATACGCTTAGTGTAACCAATGAGAATGCAGCATTATTGACCGCAGAATTACTGGACGTGATCAAATCTTTTACCTCCGGAAATGGCATGGCAAATACCCTTATCAAAGATTCAGTTATGGTGAATGACTTTAAAGAAATAATTAAACAAGTCAGCATTACAACCCATGAAACCGCATCAAGTGCAAAAATATTACATCTGGCTTTACAAAATCTTGATAGTAAAAATAATGTAATTGGTGCTGCGAAAGATACCATACTGGCTAAACAAATAAAGGATGTTATACTTAACATGGAAGTAACATCACAAGCTCTTCAAAAGACAGTTGAAAATATGAATCAGACTGTTATAAATGCAAATGCCACAGTGTTGAATATGAAAGATGGTGATGGAATGATTAATTACTTATCCAATAATAAGGATGCTGTACAACACACCAGAGAAAGCATTAAAAATCTGGACTCTACCGTTGTACAACTCAAAGAAGCAAGTGTAAAAATGAATGAAACATTTATTGCATTGCGAAGGCATTGGCTTTTCAGGAAATATTTTGAAGAGAACAAAAAAAGCAAATAATTTATTTCAATTCCCCTTCATAAATTGACCATTTTAAATATCAAATTTATTCTGAGTTGACATCATATTATTTGTGTATTAAGTTTGTCTATGCCTATACAAACCCTAGTCAAAAATAATCTTCTCTGGAAAAGCCAAAGTAAAAAATTTATTTTAATGGCTTAAAATACACATATTATTGCGGTTTTTGAGGATTGGATATCACATATTTCAGTTTAAACTGGTTTAAACCGATTATTAAAAATTTATTTTGTCTAATTTTTTTTAAATAACCCTCAACAAATTGATTAAAATTTGCTAACTTTGATAAGCGTTATGCAAGCTTTAATAATTATGAATCAAATTATACAACTCTAAATTAAATAATTTAATTCATAAAGTAAATGATAGACTTACTTAAGTACAGAAAGGAAAGAAAACTCAATCAAAAAAAGATCAGTGATCTAACTGGCCTTGATCAGTCTGTAATCAGCAAGTACGAAAACAAAAAACACGTAACTGATTATATAACCAGTGTTTTGGTTGAGCAGATTCCAGAATTGGAAAATTATGAGATTCCAGATCCTGATTATTCTTCTGGGGGAGAACATCATGCAATGGTAGCAGCAAATAATCAGCAACTAATGGAAACCCTTAAAGAAATCGTTAAAAGTAATTATAAGCTCATTGAAAACAATGCAAAATTGGTGGAAACCAATGCTTTACTAAGCAGTTTCCTAGTTGAGCTTAGAAAATCCTAGGTTTTAGTTTTATTAAGTACGCATCATATATCGCTACTTGATATTGATGACATTTTTTTTATAAATCACATATGAAAAAACATTTCTAAATGTTTTTTCATATGTGCTATTTTTCATGCCTAAAACTGGTTACTATGAGGTCACATAGTAGCTGAGACAATTTTATTATCTTTGCGCTTTGATCGACAAAGCATATTACATGAAGAGAGTTTTATCCTGTATTCAACCAACTGGAGATATGCACCTTGGTAACTATTTTGGTGCCGTTAAAAATTGGGAAATCCTTCAGCAACAATATCAATGTTTTTACGGTGTGGTAGATTATCATGCTATGACGATGCCCTATGATGTCAAAAAACTAAGAAACAATACTTGGGATCTAATTGTAAATTTAATTGCCGCAGGGATAAAAACTGAGAATTTATTTATACAATCCATGATTCCAGAACATGCTGAACTCTCATGGATTTTAAATTGCTATTGTTCCTATGGACAATTAACAAGAATGACACAGTTTAAAGATAAAAGTCAGCAGCGAGAATCAGGTAACGACGATTTTATATCTGTTGGATTGTTGGATTATCCAGTGCTGCAGACAGCTGATATATTAATTTACAAAGCTGATTATGTACCTGTAGGCAAAGATCAGGAGCAACACCTAGAACTCTCAAGAGATATAGCCCAAAGATTTAATCACCAGGTAGGAAAAACATATTTTGTTTTACCCGAACCCCTATATACTGAAACTCCAAAAATCAGGTCTACAGCAGATCCGTCCAAAAAAATGAGCAAATCTGCAGGTGAAAAACATTATATAAATGTTTTTGCCGATGAAACAACATTGAGAAGACAAATAAAATCGGCTGTTACAGATACAGGAACCCCTGAGCCAGGAGTAATGTCTGATGGTGTTCAAAATTTATTTGAACTCATAAAAGCGTCAGGTAATCAAGTTGATTATGAAAGACTTTTAACATCATATCATCAGGGTAACCTAAAGTATGTAGACCTGAAAGAGGTTACTGCAGACTCACTTTGGAATATGATTGCGCCCTTTAGAGAAAAAAAAATATCGCTTGAGGCAGATAAAAAATTTATTAAAGAACAAATCAAAGACTCGTCTTTAGCTATAAGAAAAATAGCCCAAGAAACTATGAGGGAAGTCAAAGAACTCGCAGGATTAATGAACGCTAAATAATTATTCAGTTTTATTTGCCTTTGACGGAATATCTACAAATGCCATAAAGATAAGGCCTATTATAAAACTTAAAGCCAAAATTAGTACCGAATTACGCATATTTCTTGTGACGTTTTCAACAAATCCAAATAAGAATGTGCCCCCCACAATAGCTATCTTGTAAAGCACATCATAAAAACTAAAGTAAGATGTGGTATCGTGGTCTTTTTCTGGGAGCAATCTTGAATATGTCGCTCTTGACAAAGATTGAATTCCACCAATTACCATCCCTACTAATGCGGCAAGAAAATAAAATGCCAGTTTGCTAAATGTAAAATAAGCCCCCAAACATATTAAAATCCAAATGATAATCATGGTTATCAATGAAAATTTATTACCTCTGATATTCGCCAAATTAGAAAATAACGAGGCACCCAAAATAGCTACAAGCTGAATAATCAATACAATAATAATTAATTCAGTCGACTCAAAACCCAACTCTTTACTAGCAAAAATGGTAGCCACATATATGACCGTTTGAACGCCAGCACTATAAAAGAAAAATGATGCTAAAAATCTTTTAATCTGCGTATTTTTTCGAATCTTATGAAAGGCGGAAATTAGTTCTTTATACCCATTAATTAAGACCTTTCTCGAAAATGGGATTTGTTGATCCTTAGGTAAATAAAAAAGTGTATACTGAGCAAAACCAAGCCACCAGATACCAACCATAAAAAAACCAACCCTGTAGGCTGATGTATCATCAGACAATCCAAAAATTTGAGGTTTTGAACCCATTATCAATATAAATACCAAAAGTATGACACTGCCAATGTATCCATAGGTAAATCCTTTTGCGCTAACATCATTATATCGATCTTCTGTAACTATCAAAGGAAGATAAGAATCATAAAATACACTGCTACCTCCAGCCCCTATTGTGGCTAAAATAAACCCTATGGTCCCTAACAAATATAATGAACTGTCATCAAACCAATATAAAAGCATACATGAGATCGATCCAATCATTGTAAATGCCCTTAAAAAAAACTTTCGCCTTCCACTATAATCAGCTATTCCAGAAAATATAGGCGAAAATAATGCTATAAAAATAAATGAAAATGAAACAGAGAATGTATACAATGAGCTATTGGTAAACTCAATACCATAAAATTCAATATTTTCTGGTGAATAAGCCAGATAATAAATTGGAAAAATAGCCGTTGAAATAATAAGTGAGTATACTGAATTAGCCCAGTCAAACATTGCCCAAGCATGTATAATTTTTTTATCATTCATGAGGTATTGTCCCATTCGTTTCAGTTTATATTGTAAATCTAAAATATCTTTTTGATTTGTTTATTTTTTATTTGTCTTGCGTGCAAAGACTATTGTTTGAAGTTAAACGTAATTCAATTGCAAATAAATAATCCTTTAACTTTATTAATGATTCTGTATTACCTTATTTGGGCATCATGGCCATACTTTGTAATGATTGCAATTTTATAGCTTTAATATTTATGAAAATCAAAGGTGATGCAATGTTTTTGTACTTTTGATCTTTTAAATTATTAAATATTATATCATGATATTAAATATCTTTTGATCAATTTTAATAAAATAGATTTTCTAAAAAAAATAATCTTCTAGTTTTCAATTTAATGAATTCCATATGCAAAAAGGTTAATTATGCCATATAATTAAGCATTCACGTGATTTATGAATATTTTAATACTTTCCAGAAACCCGAATCTATATAGTACGCAGAGCTTGGTAAAAGCAGCTAGAATAAGAAATCATTATGTTAGAGTGATAGATCACCTTCAATGCGATTTAATCATAGAAAAAGGAAAGCCTCGAATCAATTACAACAATTTAATTCTTGATAGAATTGATGCTATTATTCCAAGGATTGGAGCTACGGCAACCAGTTTTGGCGCTGCTGTCATCAGGCAATTTGAAATGATGGGCGTATTTACTACTTTAGGTTCTATGCCTCTAATACAAGCCAGGAATAAATTGAGTTGTCTTCAAATTCTGGCAGGAAACGGCATACATGTACCTAAAACCATTTATTGCAGCAACCTATATACCATTCCAAAACTTCTGGAAACTATGGGCACTTATCCTGTCATTATCAAATTGATTAAAGGAACTCAAGGATTAGGTGTTATACTGGCAGAATCAAAAAATAATGCGGAATCTATACTTGAAGCTTTCCAGACAACCAATGATAAAGTAATTCTTCAAAAATTTGTAAAAGAGTCTATGGGAACTGATGTCAGGGCATTTGTGGTAAATAATAAGGTAGTTGGGGCCATGATAAGAAAAGCACAGCCAGGAGAATTTAGGTCAAACCTCCATAAAGGAGGATATGCTGAAAAAACATCGTTGTCAGAAGAGGAAATCAGCGTAGCAATTAATTCCGCAGAAATTCTGGGTCTCAAAATAGCCGGTGTAGATATGCTCAGAACACACCATGGTCCTTTTGTCATTGAAGTCAATGCATCACCAGGATTAGAGGGTATAGAACAAACTACTGAAATAGATATTTCGGGTGAGATAATAAGGTATATAGAAGAAAAAATAGGGTAAAATGCATGATATTATAAAAATTGAAGAAAAGCATAAACTCAGTGAAACAGGCTTCTTTATAGGCGAAGAATTTATAAAACCCGGAGAAAATAAAATTATTAAATTAAATGTAGGAAAACTTCCTTCCGATATTAGTATGCGACTAATTGTCCATGTCTTCAACTCAGGGATACCCGGAGACATTTTACTTATTCTTGGAGGCCTGCATGGGGATGAAATCAATAGTATTGAAATTATCAGACGATCTCTTGAACTAAAATTTTATGAGCATTTGAAATGCGGATCCGTTATCGTGATACCCTTGGTCAATGTGTACGGATTTCTTGAGTTTTCGCGTGATATTTCAGATGGTAAGGATATAAACAGGTCATTTCCGGGATTAAAAAATGGTTCTTTGGCATCCAGAGTAGCACGATTATTATCAGACCAGTTTTTATCCAAAGCAACCTGTTTGATTGATTTTCACACCGGGGGTGGTACAAGATATAATTTCCCACATACCCGATATTTCCCGGGAGATATAAAAGCAACCGAAATGGCAAAAATTTTTGGAGCATCAGTTATTATGGAAAGTAACCTAATTGGAAAATCACTCCGAAAAACTGCCTTTGATAAATTCATACCAACGGTTGTATTTGAAGGAGCTGAAGCTGGTCGATATTGTCAGGATTCTATCAATGTTGGTCTACAAGGCATACAGAATATACTATCGAATCTCAAAATGACAGAGAAGCCACTGAAACAAACTGAAAAGATCCTAATTATTAAAAAAAATAGCTGGATACGTGCTCCAAAGGCTGGAATGTTTCTATGGAAAGAATCAGCAGGATCATTTATTAGAAAAGGTCAAACAATCGGTGTTATATCAGATCCTTATGGAATAAAAACACATACTATTTTATCAAAAAAAGAAGGTTTTATTTTAGGCCACAATAATGCTTCCGTAGTTTCACTTGGCGATCCTCTTTTCCATGTTGGTACATCGTATATTTTTGAAAGCTAAAAACTGTAAGCCACTCCTTAAAAAAATTAACCATGCATATCAAAAAACTGCAAGCTCTTTCGTACTGCTTTTTCATATTCACCATTACTACTTTTGGACAAAAAAACTTTCAGGAATGGATGAATATGCAGTTTTCAAGCCCCTTTTATAAGCATGCGTCAATAGGTGTAAGCGTCAGAGAAATTGGATCTTCAAATCTACTGGCAAATTATCTAAAAGACAAATCTATGGTGCCTGCCTCTTCGCTTAAACTTTTAACAACTTTGTCGGCTATTGAAATACTCGGAGAAAATTTTAGATATGAAACAAAAATTGCTATCGATGGATCAATAACATCAGACAGCATTTTGAATGGAAATCTTTACGTTATCGGCAATGGAGATCCTACACTTGGATCACAAAAAATGAAAGACGCTATTTCTATCCAGCAAATGTTTGATGATATAAAGCAGGCCCTAAAAAATAAAGGTATTAAACAAATAGATGGCGATATCGTGATAGATGAATCAGAGTTCCCATCATTTCCAGCAGCTCCGAGTTGGCAGTGGAATGATCTTGGAAATTATTATGCAGCCGGAACTTGGTCAGTGAATATATTAGATAATGAGGTGTCAGTTTATTTTTCGCGAAGCGGTAAAATAGGAAGTAGAGCAATAATTGAATATAAAGAACCATTTATTCCTGGCTTTGAACTTGATAGTAAAGTCACTATAGACAGTGCAAACACTGGAGATCAGGTATACATTTACGGTTTTCCGGATCAGCATCAGCGAATAGCTACAGGCACTATCCCACAGGGTAAGGGTTTATTTAAAGTAAGGGGTTCAATTCCAAATCCACCTATGTATTTTGCATACAAGTTACAGAGGTTCCTGAAAGAAAATGGTTATGGCTCAAAATCACATCGTTTGTCCAATTCGAATGATAGTAAAAATAGACAAATTCTAACATCTTTTCTATCTCCAGAACTAAAGGATATTGTCAAATTAGCTAATGCGGAAAGCCTTAATAACTATTGTGAAAGTATCTTAAGAACAATAGGCTTGAAAAAAAATGGTATGGCAACTCCTGAAAATGGAATCAAAGCCATTGATCAATATTTGTCTCAAAAAAAAATAGATACTAACGGACTCCACCTCGAAGATGGCAGTGGACTGTCAGCAAGAAATCTGATTACTCCCGATATCATGGCTATTTTTTTATCCAAATTTGATATAAAACAGCATAAGTCGATTCTAAACATCATACCAAAAGCAGGTCAGGATGGTACCGTTAAAAATGTACTCAAAGGTCTCCCTTCTCAAGAATTTGTTTGGTTAAAATCAGGCTCCATGAACA
This sequence comes from Saprospiraceae bacterium, assembly GCA_032115755.1. Taxonomy (GTDB): domain Bacteria; phylum Bacteroidota; class Bacteroidia; order Chitinophagales; family Saprospiraceae; genus OLB9. The sequence goes on along the minus strand of JAUMBJ010000063.1, from coordinate 12,518 downwards.
ATATTTTTAGTTACAGCGGTTATGTTAAGACATCTAAAGGAAAATGGGTTTCATTCTGTGCCATCCTTAATGGGTCATCCGCAGGAAAAACAAGTATTAACCGAAGTGAAATTCAAAAAATTCCTGACGCTATATACAATTTTTTTTAACTTCAACCTTTCATAAAAATGCAAGTCCATGAAAAACATCAAAATAATCATTTTACTGACTTTATGGGTGTTTTGTTTTGGCAATTGCAAACAAAGTGACAATACATTTCTTCCCAAAACCCATCAAAAGGCCGTTAGCTCTGCGGAAATTATTACTGAAAATAATGATACTGACAAACTGGACAGGGAAGTTTGGCAAAAGCCAGATCTTATTATCCAAAAACTTGGTGATCTATCAAACAAGATAGTTGCAGATATTGGTGCAGGAACAGGTTATTTTTCCTTCCGATTTGCCTTAAAAGCAAAAAAAGTTATTGCAGTAGATATTGACACCTCTGCACTATCATTTATTGACCAAAATAAAAAAAAATTACCGCAAGAATATCAGCCAAGACTTGAAACTCGTCAAGCAAAAGTTGACAACCCAAATCTCACCCAAAATGAAGTTGATATTATTTTGATAATTAATACTATAGCGTACATAAATGATATACCCTCTTATTTAAAAAATATCAGAAAAACGCTGAAAAAAAATGGTGAAATTATGATCGTTGACTATAAAATGAAAAAGCTCCCGATCAATGCCCCACCAAAAAATGAAAGAATTTACCTAGATAAAGTCGAAGAAATGCTTGAATCAGCAGGATTTTCTAAGATTATAACTGATGATACATCTCTTGATTTCCAATATATTATAACAGCCGTTAATTCATAAAAAATGCAAACTTTACTTTCTACTACAGATCTTATAATCGTTATTGGGTGGCTCATTTTTATGATGGGTTTTGGTATCTGGATTTCCTTTAAAGATAAAAATGAAACTGCCCAGGATTTTTTCCTTGCTTCAAAAGCTTTGCCCTGGTGGGCAGTTGGCGGATCCCTTATTGCATCAAATATTTCAGCCGAGCAGTTTATTGGAATGTCCGGATCAGGATATGTTGTAGGATTTGCCATCGCTGCCTATGAACTTATGGCTGCAGTAACGCTCATAGTTGTTGCCAAATTTTTCCTCCCTGTTTTTTTAGAGAAAGGAATATACACCATGCCTCAATTTTTAGAGCAACGATATAATAAAAAGGTGAGAACCGGTCTTGCCTTATTTTGGGTAATACTTTTTGTTTTTGTCAATATTACATCCGTTTTATATCTAGGTTCATTGGCGATGGAAACAACCATGGGATTACCAATGATTTATGGTGTTATTGGTTTAGCACTTTATTCGGCTACTTTTTCAATCCAAGGTGGCCTTAAGGCTGTGGTTTGGACAGATGTTATTCAGGTTTCCGTTCTTATTATTGGAGGATTTTTAGCAAGTTATATGGTACTTACAGCATTAGGAGGAAACTTTTTGGAAGGAATATCCTTACTTTACCAAAAAGCGCCTGAAAAATTTGATATGATATTATCTAAAGACCATCCGGAATATCCTAATCTTCCGGGAATTGGTGTTTTAATAGGTGGTATGTGGATAGCAAATTTGTATTACTGGGGTAATAATCAGTATATAATTCAAAGAGCTCTTGCTTCAAAAAGTCTGAAAGAAGCTCAAAACGGGACTGCTTTTGCGGCGTTATTAAAAGTATTACTTCCTGTTATAGTAGTTATCCCAGGAATTGCAGCATTTGTTCTGGGAGCTGAACTAGACAAACCTGATCAGGCCTATCCTTGGGTGCTTTCTAATTATGTAAGTACAGGTTTCAAAGGATTGGCATTGGCTGCTTTAATTGCCGCTGTTGGTTCATCTATTAGCTCCATGGTAAATAGTGCATCAACTATTTTCACCCTCGATATTTATAGACCGATATTTATGAAAAGCGATATGGAGCGAAATCAACTTCTTGATGCCTCAGAACATGACGCACAGCAATTGAGTGTAAAAGAAGAATTACACCTTATTCGAGTAGGAAAAATATTTTCTGGTCTTTCTCTATTAATAGGAATTCTAATTGCTCCTAGTCTAGGAACTCTTGATCAAGCATTTCAATATATTCAAGAATATACAGGTTTTATAAGTCCTGGAATTGTGGCTATTTTCCTTTTAGGGCTTTTCTGGAAAAAAACCTCAGCACGGGCTGCAATGGTTGCTGTAATTCTTGCCATACCACTATCAGCAATGTTCAAATTTTTATTTTCGGATATTCCTTTTATTGACAGGATGGGATATTGTTTCTTGATAATTGCTACCATGATGATTGTTATTTCCATCTTTGAGAATAAGCGAGAAGATAAAAAGGCTATATATTTCCGACCCGAATTATTCAAAACAGGTCTGGTATTTAATATTTTAAGTGCTTTGGTTATAGCCCTGGTAACTATCATTTATATATTGTTTTGGTAATCTGAATTTGACCATTTTAAATCTATACTAAAGTAAATTTTAATCAAGCACTCTGCTAAATATAAAAACTGATTATTTAATAGTTTTTTGCTCTATAAGAAAAAACTAGTCAACCTTGTTTTGAATTAAAGGCCATATATATCAAGATATCAAAAACCAAATGGACTTCATTTGGTTATTTGACATTCATTTAGATTTGATTTGGTCGATCAGAAAATAAATATTGTTTGGTTTAAAAGAGATTTGCGCCTCTTAGATCATGAGCCTTTGCAAAGTGCCATTGAAGATGGCATAGAAACATTGCTGCTTTATATTTTTGAACCCTCACTTATTCAATCGCCTGACGCCAGTCTAAGGCACTGGCAATTTATTTGGCAGTCTATAGAAGATTTAAAAAAGAAGCTGGCCGTTTATAATGCCAGGATATCCGTTTTGTATGGAGAGGCCGATGATGTTTTTGAATATCTTTTAACGACTTATAGTGTAAATCGCATATACAGCCATATAGAAATCGGTAATTACCTCACTTTTACCCGAGATAAAAGACTAAAAAAATATTTTAAACTTAATACGGTCGGCTGGATTGAATTTGCGCAAAATGCCGTAGTAAGAGGATTGAAGAATAGAGAAAACTGGGACAAACACTGGTTTTCATTTATGAAAAAACCTATTGCCAAGCCAGACATTCAACAACTGAAATGTCTTCATTTAGATAACACAATACAATTTACAATACCCGTACATTTCACACAAAAACTACTTGAAAAATCTATATTTTTCCAACCAGGAGGTGAGTCTACTGCCTGGAGATATCTTTATTCTTTTTTAGATGAAAGGCATCAATATTACATGTCACATATCTCAAAACCTGAAAATGCAAGAAAATCTTGCAGTAGATTGTCTCCATATCTTGCATTTGGAAATCTTTCTTTAAAGCAGATTTTTCAGGAGGTTCAAAAAATTTATCCCATTACAAAGTATAAAAAATCTTTAAAAGCGTTCGAAACAAGATTAAAATGGCATTGTCATTTTATTCAAAAATTCGAGTCGGAATATACCATGGAATTCACGTCCTACCATAGCAGTTTTAGGGCTTTAAAGAAAGTTAAAAATCCAAATCTAATCAGGTCATGGGAAGATGGGAAAACAGGATTTCCATTAATTGATGCATGTATGCGCTGCGTAGTAGCCACAGGTTACCTCAATTTCAGAATGCGTGCCATGGTTGTCTCATTTTTTAATTTTCATCTTTGGCAAAACTGGGAAGATGGCGTCCACTTTCTGGCGAGGCAATTTTTAGATTATGACCCCGGAATCCACTATCCACAATTTCAAATGCAGGCTGGTGTAACTGGAATTCATACCATAAGAATTTATAATCCTATTAAAAACGCCATGGAACATGACCCGGATGCGGCATTTATTAAAAAATGGGTTCCCGAATTAAGTTCATTACCAATTCCTCTAGTATTCGAACCATGGAAAATGACACCATTAGAACAAAATTTATACAGTTTTATTCCAGGCACGAATTATCCTTTACCTGTTGTAGATCCTGTTTTGTCCGCAAAAAACGCAGCATCGTTAATGTATAATTTTAAAAAGAACTTGACATCAAAACAAGAAAATGCGCGGATTATTTCAAAACATGTCAGAAATTCTGAAAAGAACAAATACAAACAATAACTGTATCATTTATATCCTTTAGTAAGAAATTATGCATTAATGTCCATTCAAAGAAAAAATCAGCCACCTAAATTTACCAAAAGTAATTTACCTGAAAAAATATGTAGCGTGTGTGGCAGACCTTTTAATTGGAGAAAAAAATGGGAAAAAGTATGGAATGATGTTATTTATTGCAGTGATAAATGTCGCAAATTGAAAAAAGGATACATTTAAAAGCTGATTCAAGTACTTGAATAAGATCGAATTTATTTCAATCTAATTCAGTTCAATTTCATAGATTTAGTAACACTTGTAGTGACTAATTATAATAATGCAGCATGAAAATTTTAAGACTGATCCTAGGGGACCAACTGAATATTCAACATTCATGGTTTTCAGAAATAAATTACAATCATATTTATGTTATGATGGAAGTACGGCAGGAAACTGACTACGTTCACCATCATATCCAAAAAGTACTGGGAATTTTTGCAGCCATGAGATCATTTTCTGAAACGCTGACAAAGATGGGGCATCAGGTCATTTATATTAAAATTTCAGATCCGAAAAATGAACAAGAAATCCCAGCTAATCTAAAGTTTTTAGCCAATAAATTTCAATGTTCAAAAATTGAATATATGGAACCCGATGAGTATCGACTCGATCAGCAACTCAAAAGCTTATCCAATGACATGGGTATTCCTTCGATGGTATATTCGACAGAACATTTTATGACACCAAGAGATGGTTTTAATAAAGTATTTGGAGCGCGTAAAAATTTTCTCATGGAAACATTTTACCGTAGAATGCGCAAGGATTTTAACATACTTATGGATAAAGATAAACCCATTGGTGGCGTCTGGAATCTGGATTTGGAAAATAGAAAAAAATTGCCGCCTGATTTAATAATACCTGAACCACTTGAATTTAATATTGATGTTTGTGACATATATCATGAAATTATTAGTGCCGGAGTAGATACCATTGGTAAGGTAGATTTCAGAAAATTTCAGTGGCCCATCAACAGGGAACAATCATTACATCTTGTAGATTATTTTTGTGAAAATGCACTCAAATATTTTGGTACATATCAAGATGCACTAACTGAGAAATCATGGTCAATTTTCCACGCGCGAAGTTCATTTTCATTAAATGTAAAATTGATATCTCCACTTGAAACCGTAGAAAAAGTGATTAATTATTGGCAAGATAATAGAGAAACTATATCTCTAAATCAAGTGGAGGGATTTGTGCGTCAGATTATCGGATGGAGGGAATATATGAGATGTTTGTATTGGAATCAAATGCCAGAATTTGGTCATAAAAATTTCTTTGGACACACCCGGAAATTACCCTCCTGGTTTTGGACAGGCCAAACTAAAATGAAATGCCTGCATCATACTATAAGTCAATCGCTTGAGTTTGCATATGCCCATCATATACAAAGGCTAATGATTACCGGTAACTTTATGTTGCTTACAGGAATACACCCAGACGAAGCGGACCTTTGGTATCTTGGTATTTATATTGATGCATTTGAATGGGTAGAAATCACAAATACACGAGGTATGAGTCAATATGCGGATGGTGGACTTACTGCAACTAAACCATATATTAGCTCAGCATCTTACATTGATAAAATGGGTTCTTATTGTAAATCGTGTATATACAACAAAGCTGCCAAAACAGGAAATCTATCTTGTCCATTTAACAGTCTTTACTGGAATTTTATCGATTTAAACCGCGAAAAATTAATTTCAAATCCCAGAATGACGATGATGTATAAAGTTTGGGACAACATAGATAAAGATAAACAAGTCGACACACTAAAGCAAGCACAACATTATCTGGAAAATCTTGAGCTTTTATAAATTAACCCATAAATTTTTGTTAAATCGGTTAAGCTGACATTATTCAGCTTAATTTTGTAACCTTACCGGATTGATTAAAAAATGAATTGGACATCATTTATCAAATCAAAAGATAAAATACAATTTTTAATTATTGCTGCTGTAACATTTGCCTTTACAGGATTAATTAAAATGCAATTTCTTATTTGGAATGAAGCTAGACGAGGATCAAGGCTTGATGATATCATTCTAAATCAAATAGACGCAAAAGATTTAAGTTTGATAATTAGTATCCTGACACTTGCCGCTCTATGTGCAGGTTTTATAAATATAGTCCAAAAACCGATAATACTGATTTATGCACTAAACACTTTTACTTTAATACTAATTTTTAGAATGGTTGGAATGTATTTTATTCCCCTTGAACCTCCCCATGATATCATACCACTCAGAGATGTGGTTCTTGAAGCAACATTTTACAGCGGCAACGTATTACTCAAAGATTTATTTTTCTCAGGTCATACTGCACACATATTTCTAATGGCATTGCTCACAGATATTCAATGGCTAAAAAGATATCTACTTATTTCGGGTACAATAGTCGCATTATTATTACTCATTCAACATGCACATTACACTATCGATGTATTAGCAGCACCGATTTTTTCAATTCTAGCTTACAAATTAAATATACGCTTGACAAATAAATGGCTTACAGGTAAAATAAATATGGAGCACTTGAGATCAGGCGTACTTAAAGAAGAATTTAATATTTCGCAGTTTTAAATCTAAAAATTACAATATTGTGCCAATTTGACAGAAATTTGGTGTTGGTACAATTTATGAAAACAATTCCAAATGTCTGTAAGTTCCGTTTTCTCTGACATTAACAATTGGAGAGGACTTTAGCGAATGTAAAAGTGACACTATTTCTTATTACTTTTGTGTTTGCATTAAATCATTGCCTGATTTTCGGATCAGATAAATAATATGATATGTTTGATTTTTTTAAAAAAATATTTGTCCCTAAACACGAAAGGGAAGTAAAGGCTTATTCGGTCGTTGTTGATAGCATTAATGAGTATTTCCAGGCATATAGAAATCTGAGTCATGATGCGTTAAGACAAAAAACGCTTGAATTTCGAGAAAGAATCCGAATACATTTGGAGGGCATTGACCATGAAATAAATCAGTTAATTCAAGAGGCATCAGAATCATCAGATATAACTCATAAAGAAAAGTTATATAATGAAATCGATGCTTACAAAAAACAAAGAAATCAGGAACTTGAGGTAATCTTAAAAGAACTCCTTCCAGAGGCATTTGCTGTAGTAAAGGAAACCTCCAGAAGGTTTAAGGAAGAGTCTACACTTTCTGTCACTGCAACTGAACACGACAGAAATCTTGCAACTTCCAAGGATTATGTGATGATCGATGGCGATAAAGCCATTTGGAAGACAGAGTGGACTGCTGCAGGTGGACAAATCAAATGGGATATGCTACATTATGATGTCCAACTTATTGGTGGTATGGTGTTGCATGAAGGTAAAATTGCCGAGATGGCAACAGGTGAAGGAAAAACTTTGGTGGCTACATTGCCCGCTTATTTAAATGGACTTTCAGGGGAAGGGGTACACGTGATAACTGTTAATGATTATCTGGCAAGAAGAGATAGTGAATGGGTCGGTCCAATCTTCCAATTTTTAATGCTATCTATTGACTGTATAGACAAATATCGTCCTCATTCACAAGAGCGAATTCAGGCATATCGATGTGACATTACTTATGGCACAAACAATGAATTCGGATTCGATTACCTAAGAGACAATATGGTCAGAGATAAAGAGGAGCTTGTTCAGCGCAAACATCACTATGCGATGGTTGACGAAGTAGATTCCGTACTTATTGATGATGCAAGAACACCTCTCATCATATCAGGGCCAGTTCCTGAAGGTCTTGAAGAGCAAGAATATCTTGAATTAAAACCCAAAATAGAAAAGTTATTTAGTGCTCAAAGACAGCTTGCAACTGAATTACTAGCGGAAGCCAGAAAACTGATCAAAGAGGGTCAGACTGGTTTTAACGAGGGTGAAGGTGGTCTGGCACTTTTCAGAGTGTACAGAGCATTGCCCAAATACAGACCACTTATCAAGTTTCTCAGCGAAGAAGGAATTAAGGTTGTCCTTCAAAAAACGGAAAATTTCTATATGCAGGAACAAAGTAAAAATATGCATGTAGCTGATGCTCCATTATATTTTACTATAGATGA
>JAUMBJ010000063.1:0-4237 GCA_032115755.1 Saprospiraceae bacterium | reverse complement strand
ACAGACAAGTAGAACTTACAGAAAAAGGAATCGATTTTCTATCAAAAGGAGAAAATGATCCTTCGTTTTTTATTCTTCCGGATATCACTCGGGAAATGCAGGAACTCACGGCCAAAGAAACACAACAAGAAGTAAGACTTAATGAAGAAAGGGAACAATTGCTTCAAAATTATACTGTAAAATCCCGTCGCCTTCATTCAACCAGTCAGTTATTAAAAGCATACACACTATTTGATAAAGATCAAGAGTATGTAGTTATGGAAGGACAGGTTAAGATTGTTGATGAACAAACTGGAAGAATGATGGAAGGCCGAAGATATTCTGATGGTCTTCATCAGGCACTGGAAGCGAAGGAAGGCGTAAAAGTAGGTGATATCACACAAACTTATGCTACTATAACACTTCAGAATTACTTCAGGATGTACCATAAAATTTCTGGTATGACAGGAACAGCCGAAACTGAAGCTGGAGAACTATGGGAAATTTATAAACTGGATGTTGTTGTTATTCCTACTAATAAACCCATTACAAGAGAAGACCGAGAAGATTTGGTATTTAAAACAGCAAGAGAAAAATTTAACGCTGTAATTGATGAAATTGTCCAACTTACTGGCAAAGGAAGGCCAGTTTTGGTGGGTACTACCTCGGTAGAAATTTCAGAACTGTTAAGTAGAATGCTCAACCTCCGCAATATTCGGCATAATGTACTTAATGCCAAGCAGCACCAACGAGAAGCAGAAATTGTTGCAGAAGCCGGCAAGCCTGGCAATGTAACCATAGCGACCAATATGGCAGGTAGAGGTACAGATATTAAATTGACAGAAGAAGTAAAAAAAGCTGGTGGATTAGCCATAATTGCCACTGAAAGGCATGATTCAAGAAGAGTAGACCGTCAGCTAAGAGGTAGAGCAGGAAGGCAGGGTGATCCTGGGACTAGCCAGTTCTATGTTTCACTGGAAGACAATTTAATGAGATTATTTCAATCTGACCGGATAGCCTCATTAATGGATAAAATGGGTCATAAAGAAGGTGAAGTAATTCAGCACTCTATGGTAACTAAGTCCATTGAAAGAGCTCAGAAAAAAGTCGAAGAAAACAATTTCGGTATCAGAAAAAGGCTATTGGAGTATGATGATGTAATGAACATTCAAAGAGAGGCCATATACAAAAAAAGAAATAACGCCCTACACGGAGAAAGACTATCCGTTGATATCAACAACATGATCGTTGGTCTTGTGGAGCAAATTGTACTTACCAGCAAGCGACAAAATGACTATACAACTTTTATTGAAGACTGTTTTACTTCATTAAGCATAAATCCTGAAATTTCGGAAGAGAAATTTTTGAACAATTCTGTAGATCATTTGATTGACCAGCTTTATGAAGAAGTTATCAGTTTTTATAGTTATAAAAGCGGTCACATTAAAGAAGTATTGCTCCCTGTAATTAAGGATGTATATCAAAGGGAAGGGAATAGATATAAGCGTATAGCTATTCCATTTACTGATGGTAGATCACAACCACTTCCCATTGCAGCAGAATTAAAGGAAGCTGTTGATTCAACTGGGCAGACCATTATGCGTGATATTGAAAAAACTATTATGCTGGCACTCATAGATGAAAACTGGAAAGAACATCTTAGATCAATGGATGATCTTAAGGATTCTGTACAGGCAGCATCGTTCGAACAAAAGGATCCTTTGGTGATATATAAAATGGAAGCCTACAATCTATTTGAAGAATTGATAAATAAAATTAATAAAGAGGTATGCACCTATCTCTTTCATGGCAAGCTTTTGATCCAACAGGACGTTAAAGAAGCTAAAATTCAAAAAACAGATCTTTCAAAAGTAAAAACAAGCAGGGAAGAAGAAGCGCGACGCGCAGCTGCTGTTGGCGTATCACAGAGCGAAAGATCAAAACCTGAAACGGTAAGAAAATCGGAAGTTAAGATTGGTAGAAATGATCCTTGCCCCTGTGGTAGCGGAAAGAAGTTTAAAAATTGCCACGGGCAATAAAAATATTTAAAGGGCGGTAACTTACCGCTTTTTTTTATTTAATAAATTATGGAGTTTTAAACACTTTATCAAAAGCTGGCTTACTTTTTTAAAATAAGCTTCTCCAGGTATCTTATCATACATTTACCCATAGGATCATTGGATTAAGATATAAGTATTTTTATTATATATGATTGTGAAATTTATAAGGTATTATATATCAATGATTTTACATATTTATATTATTAAATATTAATAATCAGATGATTATATATGTATTTTATTACTTATAAATCTTTATGATTACATATAATAGTTGTAATTTTATGCTGTTGTCTTTTTTAAACCCAAATCCGATTTTATGAACATTTTTTACCCAACAGATTTATTTCAACGTAAAACTTTTATTTTGATAGGTAATGTATTTAAAAATCTTGAAATGCTTTTATTGTCTTTATTGGCAGTAATCGGAATTGCAGGATCTTTATTTCTCATATCCAGTAAATCAGATTATTTGTCTGGCGGCAATATGATGTCTCCTGGATCTGCAGCAGTAATCGGAACCGATGCAGATGAAAACAATAAAATGGCCGAAGATTTTAATGATTACGTCAAAATGCCATCAAAAGGGGTAGCCGGAGAAGAGATACTCATTGAATTTCTCGCTGATGAAAAGGCCTCCAGATATGTCATGGACATGGGTAATGGGGTAAGGCTCATTGTTACTCAGAAAAATCTCATGTACGTATATGATACTCCAGGAAAATATACCATTGAGCTTAAAAAAATAGATAAAGGGCTTTTGCATCTTGTAGGAACAAAAACTATAAAAATAAAATAGTTCTTAATCCTTTTCAGGATTACAAATTACTTTTATCGCAAGTTTTGGTTGATAGATTCTAACACACTTTTAGGTGGAACAAGTTCCTTTTCAGACAATTGATTTAAAGGAGTTTGAGTAGCATTTATAAGATCGTTCAATTCAATGCTTTCCTTGTCAATGTATAACAATCCCGTAAGAATCTGGTGTTGTTGCCTTGCTTTCTGAAGTGCCATAATAATGGATAATTTATCCTCTGGATTCCAGTCTGTAGACACCTTATGTAATTTAATGGTCGATCCATCATGAAGTTCAACCATTTTGTCTTCATCAGCAGTATATGAAGCTTTTATTTCATCTCGAGCTGGAATAAAATCAAGAATATTCATCGCCTGATTATGTTCTCTGACATAATCATATGATTTTGTAGATCCTTGATTGTTATTAAATGTTACGCACGGAGATATAACATTTATTAAAGAAAATCCATTGTGTGCAAGTGCTGCTTTAATTAGTGGAACAAGCTGAGTTTTATCACCGCTAAAGCTTTGGGCCACAAAGGTAGCTCCTAGTTCTATGGCCAATGCACATAAATCTATACCTTCAAAAGTATTCATATGACCTGCCTTGGAAATTGAACCATAATCTGCGGTAGCAGAATCCTGTCCCTTCGTAAGCCCATAGCATCCATTATTCATCACAATATATGTCATATTAAGATTCCTGCGCATCACATGAACAAACTGGCCCATTCCAATTGAAGCAGTATCACCATCACCCGATACGCCTAAATAAACCATACTCCTATTTGCAAGATTTGCACCTGTAGTTACGGAAGGCATTCTTCCATGAACAGAATTGAAACCATGAGAATTACTTAGAAAATAAGCTGGTGTTTTGGATGAACATCCTATCCCAGACATTTTTGCGACACGGTGAGGTTCAATATTAAGTTCAAAACAAGCATCCACAATAGCGGCGCTTATTGAATCGTGTCCGCATCCAGCACAAAGGGTAGAGATACTTCCTTCATAATCCTTCTTATTGTAACCCAAATCATTCTTTGGGAGTCTAGGATGGTGAAATTTTGGTTTTATATAGGTCATAAGCTCATTAATTCTTAGGGGTTAATAATTCTGATGTGATATGCTGCATAATAAAATCTGCGGTAATTGGCGTCCCATCAAAATTCAATATTTTTTTCAGTTTTTTTGGATTGATTTCGAGTTCATTTATAATTAAGCTTCTCATTTGTGCATCGCGATTTTGCTCAATTATAAAAATCTGTTCATGGCTTTCCAAAAATGATTTTACTTCCTCATCCAATCCTGGGTGATTTGAACACTCACTTATTACACCGATCTTAAGTTTTTCAGAAACTCGTACTTTCTCTTTTAATGGAATAGATGATGATGTTGAA
>JAUMBJ010000062.1:12893-21243 GCA_032115755.1 Saprospiraceae bacterium | reverse complement strand
CGTTACTATCGGTAAAGTTTATTTTGAAATACAGATTCCGAATAACTTGTATATTATTGGATAATAATATTTTGAAACCAGAATACTTAAAAATGAAGGAAAGATTAGCCGTATTTTTGTTTTCGATTCTCAGTATCTTCTTTATCAACATAAAAGCCTATACCCAAATATTTAATGCCAGTGCTTTACTGGGTATGAATGCTTCCCAGATAGATGGAGATGGTTATTTTGGCTATGACAGACTTGGTTGGCATGCAGGAGGCAGGTTAAGTGTTCGTGCAGGTAAACGGCAAGATATAAGCCTTGAAATGCTTTACAGCGAAAGAGGATCATCATCCTCCTTATTTAATTCTCCCGATTCTGCCAGATTTAGTCTCTCTTACCTGGAAGTTCCCGTTATTTTCTCCGTCAAAGACTGGTTTTTGGAAAAGGAAAACTACCATAAAGTCAGGGTTGATGCAGGGTTATCTGGAGGATATTTATTCGGAACAAAAGTTCCGAAATTTGAAGAAAATGATTACCGCAAATTAGATCTTACTTGGCTAGTCGGAATAGGTTTTCATTTTCAAAAGCATATTGCCTGTAGCATACGATATACCAATTCCATATTTGATTTGCTTCAAAAAGAAGTAAATGGCAACAATGTGACATTCCGAAGTTATTTTCTCACTTTCAGAATGGAATATGTTTTATAATCAACTAAAATTGTTTTTATGAAAAGTATTTTACTTTATTTTTCGGTAATATTATTAGTTGCCTGTAGAGATACACCAACCAAAAAATCTACAACGGATAAACAAGTTGAACCACAAGCTGAAGAGTCGATAGGTTTACCTCCCATGCCTGTAGACGTGTACAACAAGCTTTTTGATAACTGTGATAATATTGACTATATCTTTCACGAATTGCCTATCAGTGTAAGTCAGGATGAAAAAGAAGCTGCACAGCAAACCATTGGTTTTATTGGTGAAGCACCATTCAAATCCAAAGATGCTTCATGTAAGCCTATTGCAAGAAAATTTTTTAAATCCAATGGGAAAGAAATATTAGCTGCAGATGTATACTTTTCCGATAAATGCAAGGGGTATATTTTTTTCATAGAAAATAAACCTGTATATGCCAACCAGATAAGTTCTTCTGGTGTTAATTTTTATAATAATATCATTGCACAAACTTCCAATATTCAACAATAAAGATTTATGAGAGCTGCAGTCATAGATTTGGGAAGCAATACCTTTCATTTGCTGATTGCAGATAAAAAAGCCTCCAGCGATTGGGGTTTTGAAGTTTTGTGTAAAAAACGCTATTTCACGGCATTATCCGAAGGAGGGCTCGACACCATTAAACCTGAATCCATGGAACGGGGATGGTCTGCGTTGGAGGATATGAAACGGCATCTCGATATGTTCAAGCCAGATCATACAAAAATAATTGGTACAGCTTCCCTTAGAAATGCTGCAAATAGTCATGATTTTATCGAGAGAGCAATCCAGATTTGTGGTTGTAATATTGATATCATATCAGGCATAGAAGAAGCAGAATTAATTGCAAAAGGCACATGCCTGATACCTGCATTGCAAAGCGGAACACATCTCATTATGGATATTGGAGGCGGAAGCACAGAATTTATACTGATGCAGGATGGTTCGGTCAAATACCGGGATAGTTTTAATATTGGTGTGGGTGTTTTACACCATCATTTTCATGTACAGGAACCCATTCCCAAGGAAGCATCCATGGCCTTAAAAAGCCACCTTTCAAATACCCTGCAACCATTGCTGGATGCCCTTGCTACATATAATATTGAAAAAATTGTCGGCGCTTCAGGATCATTTGAGGTTTTGCAGTCCATGAAAGGAAAAGAGATAGATGTTCCTGGATTAATAGAATCCATAGCTGCATCGGATGCTTTAAAAATGATCCAAGATACAGTATCTCTCAACTTTGAAGAAAGGGAAAAATTGCAAGGTATACCCAAAGAAAGGGTAAAGCTTATTGTTGTAGCTTTTCTACTTATGGAACATATCATTCAGGCATTGCTGATAAAAGAAATAGTGGTGTGCCCATTCGCTATCAAGGAAGGAGTTCTGTCAAACCTTTTGGAACTTCCCTCTTCACATACTTATAAATTATAAAAATAAATATTCAAAAATTACCCTTTTTTTGAAAGACAACCAATAAGTCTCTTATTATACCTTTGTGGCATTCCCCTACTTTTTAAATAAAGTAAACCTTATTCAAATCTGAGCTAGGTCCAAAGACGAGGACCGATTGAACTTTATTTAATAACCAAAACTCATTTACTCATGGTAAAGAAAGGTTTACTTACGCTCAGTAAGGAGAACAGGGTATTTTATTTATTCCTGGCTACACTCCTAAATTTCTCTTTGTTCAACGGTATCAATGCCCAACAAATGGCCTGTAATGACCAGGTTAACGTATCGCTGAACATCAATTGTGAAGCCGCAATAACTGCGGATATGGTTCTTGAAGGTGACCCCATTTTCTATGGCGGTCCATTTACAATTCATGTAGGTACACAAAATGTGTACAACAACAACACCTCAGCTCCTGTAGTTACAAGACCTGGCACGTACAGGGTAACTATTTTCAACAGTACAGGCAACAGATGCTGGGGTAATTTATTGGTTGAGGACAAATTAGCTCCTCAAGTAGACTGTGCATGTCCGGCCGGTAACACCGATCCGAACTGCGCATTTTTATGTACAGATGAAGCTGCCTTCCGAGCAGGTACACTTCAGTATCCAAGACCCGTAGTTGTTGAAAACTGCGGCACCTTCACCACGCTGATCACTGACGAAATTATCACACAAGGACTTCCTTGCGGTGCAAAGATTATCAGAAGATCATGGGTGTTTACAGACGAAAATGGCAATGTTTCCCAAACATGTGTCTCTGATTACAGATTTAATGCCGTAAATGTCGGTCAGCATCTTGCACTTCCATACAACAATATTAAAGTTGGATGTGGTGCAGACCTTAGTCAGGCAGGTATTTACAATTTCTTTTTTGCCAAACTAAAGCCCCAATTCAAGGCTGAATTTTTAGGTTATCCTTACTATTACAGCCAAGAAGATGCAGAAATTGCAGCTGTAAAGAAGGCTACTCTTGAAGCTAACAAGCATGCCTATCCTACGGTAAATGGGTTTCCTGTAAATGGTGCCATTTGTAATATCCTTGCTACCAGTGCAGACACAGAAATTCTACCTTGCGGAGCAGCTTGCCCAAAAAGTAAGAAAGTTGTCAGAACATGGACAATTGTTGACTGGTGCAATAGCACTACGATTACATATCCGCAGTTGATAGATGCCAAGGATGATGTAGCTCCAGAAATTGAAGTAGAAGATATCACACTTAGTGTTGATCCATGGGTTTGTGAAGGAAACTTCCTGCTTCCTGCACCTGCTTTGACAGATAATTGTGACAGCAATCCTACCTATACCGTAACAGGTCCAGCTGGCGTTAGCATCGTTTGGGATGCCCCAAGCAAGAGATTCTTAGTAACAGGCGCACCTAAGGGCGATCACACCTTTACATATATTGCCAAAGACTGTTGTGGCAATACCAGTGAAGAAGATCTTTATGTTACCATACTTGATCATGTTGCACCGGTAGCAGTTGCCAAACAGAACATTGTCATTTCTCTTACAAAAGAAGCAGATGGTACAGGTACGGCAAAATTATTTACCAATAGTGTTAATAATGGATCTTACGATAATTGTACAGATATTCATCTGGAAATCAGAAGAGAAAGAAAAGGTGCAAACGATAATGGATGCGGATACACCGGAAACTTTACATACAACAATGATGGTCACCCGGAAGATGGTTCTACCAATCCTGCAAGTGCCAACTATGATCCAGACAATGGTGCGTATGTAAAATTCTGCTGCGCTGACCTTACAGACGTTGAAAACGGAGTACCTTATGGTATCGTAAAAGTTTGGATGCGTGTATGGGACGATGCAAACATGTCAGGAAAATATGGTGATGTGGTAGATGGACATGCTGATAACTTCAACGAAACATGGGTAAATGTTCGTGTAGAAGATAAGCTGGCTCCAAGAATTACCTGCCCTGCCAACAAAACAATAAATTGTGATTTGAACTATAAGGATCTAAATTTGACAGGTACTGCTACTGCAGTTGGAACTTGCAGTGCGTTAGAAACTGAATTTACAGACACTGAATTCCTAAATACCTGTAAATCAGGATATGTTACCAGAAGCTGGAGAGTAAAATCAAATCCAACTGTTAGATGTACACAGCGAATTGATATTGTTCCTGCAACACCTTTCAATGGACAGATTGTATGGCCTGCAGATATTACAACAGATTGTACTGACTTGTCTGCGCCTAAGCAACCTACGTGGGCAAGTGGACCTTGCGATCAGATTGGCGTAAGTTTGAAATCAGATACATTCTATTTCGAACAAGGTGCATGTTTGAAAATATTAAATCACTGGACATTGATCAACTGGTGCACATATAATCCAAATTCCGGCAGTGATAATGGACTCTATAGCCACACGCAGGTGATAAAAGTTATCGACAACCAAAAGCCGGTTCTTGACAATTGCATAGACAAAATGTTTGAAATCAACGATCATTTTGATGCTGATCAGGATGGAAATGTTTGCGAAACAAAGAATCTAACACTCACAATGGCAGCAGTAGATCAGGGACAATGTGCCTCTAGCTGGCTTAAGTGGACTATATATGTGGACCTTTGGGCTGATGGCGTTAATGATTACGAGTATTCCAGCTTCCTTCCTTCCAACGATGGTACATTTAATGATACCAATGGTAATGGAATCAAGGATAAATATGTCGCTGCCACCAACCAGGGAGAATTAGTTTCTGTAACCATACCTGAAGATATAGCAGGTAATATGTCTTCACACAAAGTATACTGGAGAGTAACAGATGGTTGTGGAAACTCTGCAAGCTGTACTCAAAACTTTATGGTAGTTGACAAGAAAAAGCCTACTCCATACTGTCTGAATATCAGTTCAGCTTTGATGTCTAACGGTACGGTAGAATTATGGGCAGTTGATTTCAATCTTGGATCATTTGATAACTGTACTTCAAAAGACAAATTACTGTACACTTTCGACGAAGCAAATCCTGTTTTGAGCAAAATTAATCAGGTACACTATTTCAAAGGTGCTGGTATTGAAGCTACCCTTGCAGAATACCTTGCCGGTAATGCACAGAAGTGGTTGCCTGCAAGCAAATCTTCAGGAATGATTTTCAACTGTACTGATTACCCTACCACACAGGTTCGAATGACCGTATGGGACGAGAAGCTGAATTATGATTTCTGTGTAGTAACGCTTAATCTTGCTGACAACCAGGGTGTTTGCGGTGGAAGCAGACCTACAGCCAATGTTTCAGGTACAATCAAGACCAATTACGGGAAAAATTTAGGTAACGCTACTGCAGTTATCTCCAATGAATTCCCTGAAATGCTGAAGAGTACAACTACATCAGCTACAGGTCAGTATGCCATTAATGACAACTTTGTTCATTACAATTATACATTGCAGGCAGAGAAAAATGATGACTATATGAATGGTGTTAGTACCCTTGACCTGGTACTTATGCAGAGACATGTATTGGGCATCAACCCATTGCTTTCTCCATACGAAGTTATCGCCTCTGATATCAATAAAGATAACAAAATCAATGCAACAGACCTTGTTGAGCTCAGAAAATTGATTTTGGGAGTTTACAGTGAACTTCCAAACAACGGCAGCTGGAGATTTGTAGATTCAAAACAGACCTTTACAGATGTAAACAATCCTTGGCCTGTAAACGAAGCAATTCAAATTACTGACCTGAGTCATGATATGACTAATCAGAATTTTGTAGCTGTTAAAGTTGGTGATCTCAATGGCAGTGCTACAGGTTTTGCAGGTGAATTGGAAACAGAATCAAGAAGCATTGCTTATCTGAATGCAGAAAACGTTATGCTTAATGCTGGAGAAACAACTAAAATTGTTTTGAATGCTGATGATATAAATGATGTATTCGGATTGCAGTTTACCTTGAATGTTAAAAATGTTTCATTGGTAGACATTTTTGTAGGTCAGGAAAGACTTTCAGACGATCACATTGCATCTATAAACAACCAGATATTTACAGTGAGCTGGAATGGTATGCAGTCTTTAGCTGGATCAGAATTGATTACTATTGTAGTTAAAGCTGATAAAAACATGTATGCTGCTGATGCCATCGCATTGCATTCAGGTATAACTGCTGCTGAAATGTACACTTCAGAAATGTTGAATACGCAGAAACTGAGTCTGAGATTCAACGGCGCTGAAACTGACAATCAGTTTACAGTATTCCAGAACGAACCAAATCCGTTCCAGGACAAAACATTTGTACAATACATACTCCCTGAATCTGGTATTGCTACATTGAGTGTTTATGACGTAACAGGTAAATTACTTTACACTGCTTCACAGCAAGCAGAAAAAGGAATAAATACCTTCCCTATATCCAGAAGTGAACTTCCTTCCCATGGTGTAATGATTTACACTATTGAAAGCGGATCATATTCTGCATCAAAGAAAATGATTGGCCTCGAGTAATCAACAATTTGCTTAATGAATTCCCTAAAGGCTGTACCGAAAGGTACGGCCTTTTTTATTTTAGCATATGCCTGATAAGCCTTTCCGGAACTTCCGACTGAATAGATTGCTGGTAGTCATCATGCGAACATGAAATATATCTTCTCTGATCATTGTCTAATAATCGCACCCACCATTTGTAGCTGAGCTGACTTCTTAAAAAGACAAGTTCTTCGTCAAAGTCCTCTAGATTAACCACAAACTCATCAAATTCGGCATGTCTGGTCGGATGGTCATTATTCCTGGCATGTATGCCCTCCAAAAGGTACCATATGCCTTCCGCCAGTAATTTATATTCCTGGTGCTTTAATTGACCGGCATCGGCACCAACGCCTATGATTACTGCTTTCAGGTGCAGCGAACTCCCCGCATGTTTCATAATTTGGCAGTATTCCTCTGCATTCAGCCCTGACGGCAAGCTATCCCTTATATTTGGAGCATCTGCACACCGCATGGCATCCAGCCCGATATATAAAATTTCTGTATCCCTTAAAATGGGTTCAAGCAAATGAGGATGCGTCCGCATTTTACCAAGGCTTAGCACATCTGTTGCATTTTCTTCTGCGTCTTTTAATGATTTCCAGGTACAACAATGCCTTTGATAACCAATGTAACTATAGTGATGAGTCTGATAATCCGGCATATCTGAAAATATATGCATCGACACCGAAGTAAGTTTGGTTCCTGAAACTTCTGACAATTTCCTGGCCATATGTATATCTCCTCCCAGCATAACGGGAACCGTTGCATATGACATTAGCGATGTCAATGCGTCAATCCAACCTTCTTGGCAGCTCAATGCAAGATTTCCTGCATCTACAGCACTTATTTCCGGAAAATGCGACTTGAAATGATGCAATTGCTGTCTCACTTCCTCTGTCATTGGATGATCAATCCCTGTAAATACTAAATCTGATTCTTCACAATCAGGAAAATCTTCACCATCTTTGTGCAATCGTTTGAAAAAGTCTGAATTTTCAGCTTGGCCATAATAAAGTGATGATACAAAACATGAGGTATTTTCCATCCTGGCTATATTACTTAATTAGAAATACAAAAATATAGATTATTATTTATCAATATAAATAAATATTAAATTTTATTATAATATAATGTCATTAAAGCAAATTTGACCCTATGAATTTACACCCTGACTCAGAAACCTATCGCCTCCTCCAACAGTACACAGAAAAAGAACCGGAAATTGTTTTTGAATGGAAGGATGCCCTCACTCCAGCCAGGGGATGGATAGTCATCAATACCTTAAAAAATGGAGCAGCAGGTGGTGGAACACGCATGCGTAAAGGTTTGACCCGTGATGAAGTTATCTCATTGGCAAAAGTGATGGAAATAAAGTTTAGTGTCTGCGGACCACCCATAGGCGGTGCAAAATCCGGTATAGATTTCGATCCGCAGGATCCCCGCCGTAAAGAAGTACTCGAACGCTGGTACAAGGCCGTTATGCCACTTTTAAAAACTTATTACGGCACGGGAGGTGACCTGAATGTGGATGAAATAAAGGATGTCGTACCCATTACGGAAGATCTTGGTCTCTGGCACCCCCAAGAGGGCGTAGTCAATGGCCACCTTAAACCCAATGAAGGAGAAAAAATAAATTATATTGGACAGCTTAGATATGGCGTTTCCAAAATTATTGAAGATAAAAAATATATCCCGGAAGGTTCCATCCA
>JAUMBJ010000062.1:0-12883 GCA_032115755.1 Saprospiraceae bacterium | reverse complement strand
GATTTGGGGTAGCTGAATCTGTAAAACATTACTACGAACTATTTCTTCACCAGGATTTGAAAAATAAAAAAGTGATTATCCAAGGTTGGGGAAATGTGGCCTCTGCAGCAGCATTTTACCTATCCAGAATGGGTGCGCAAATCGTCGGTATAATCGACAGAAATGGAGGAATCATTGCACCTGAAGGACTGGCGTCTGAGAAAATAGAAAAGTTATTTATTGACAAACAAAACAATGCGCTTCCGGGTGAGCTCATTCCCTTTGAAACCATCAATAAAACGATTTGGCAAACGCCATGCGATATTTTTATACCCGGTGCTGCTTCAAAAATTGTTTCCGCAGAACAAATTCAGCAATTAAAAGAGAATGGACTGCAAGTCATTTCCTGTGGCGCCAATGTACCTTTTACAGATGACAAAATATTCTTTGGGGAAACAGCCAGAAAATACGACCGCGAAATCGCTATTATTCCGGATTTTGTTGCAAATTGCGGCATGGCCAGAGTATTTGCCTATCTGATGACGAAGGATGCTGAACTTACAGATAACGCTATTTTTGAGGACACGTCAAATATAATTCATTTATTTTTGAAAAAACTTCGCGACGAAAATTCCGATCCTTTGAATATATCATCCAGATCCCTGGAAATTGCCTTAAAAAAAATATTCCAGCAATAACGTGCAAACATTATCTTCAAAAATTTACCTCGACATTGATCTACTACGGGAAGAACTTGTAAAACTGCAGGCCATTGATAAAAAAATTGTTTTTACCAATGGTTGTTTTGATATTCTTCACGTAGGGCATGTTTGTTATCTGGAAGAAGCCAAAAATCTTGGAGATTTTCTCATCATTGGCGTAAATTCTGATGACTCAGTATCGCGACTAAAAGGCCCATCCCGACCTATCAATCCGCTTGAACAAAGGATGATGGTGCTTGCTGCTTTGCAATCCGTGGATGCCGTCATTTCATTTTCAGAGGATACTCCATATAATCTTATCGAAGCACTTATGCCTGACATACTGGTTAAGGGTGGAGACTGGAAAGTGGAAGATATTGTTGGAAGCTCGCTCGTCATCGGAAACGGAGGAAGGGTGCTTTCCCTGCCATTTACAGAAGGCTGGTCCACAACTTCAATAGAACAAAAAATTAAAAACAATTGTTAATTTACTCAAAAGAATCCCTTGAAAATAGGACAACTTGCTGACTTCTTTTATAATATTGCTCCTCTGAACTTACAGGAAGCGTACGACAATGCAGGCTTAATCACCGGTCATCCGGATACAGAAATAACAGGTGTTCTCATAACACTAGATTCTACGGAAGATGTTATAATGGAAGCTGTTCAATATGGCTGTAACCTGGTTATAGCCCATCATCCAATCGTCTTTAAAGGTTTGAAAAAAATAAACGGGCACCATTATGTCGAACGGGCTATCATCAAAGCCATCAAAAATGATATTGCCATTCTTGCCCTTCACACCAATCTGGATAATGTGTACCAACATGGCGTTAATCAGAAAATTGCTGAAAAACTCGAACTTCAGGATTTAAACATTCTCTTACCAAAATCAGGCTTGTCTCATGCAGGGCATGAAGTAGGTGCAGGAATGACTGGATTTCTGCCCATGTCTATGGCAACATCCTCATTTTTAAACCATGTCAAGGCAAAACTTGAACTTAAAGTACTGAAGCACACACACTTGTGTAAAACAAATATACGCAAGGTGGCCATATGTGGAGGTTCTGGCAGTTTTCTTATGCACAACGCAATCCAAAGCCAGGCTGATGTATACATCACTTCAGACCTTAAATACCATGAATTTTTTGAGGCAGATCAGAAAATAATTCTGTTGGATATCGGTCATTTTGAAAGTGAAAAATATACAATTGAGCTACTTTATGACTTGATTATGAATAATTTTAGTAATTTTGCAGTCCGAATGACGGAAACCGTAACTAATCCAGTCCACTATTATTAATAAAATCACTATGGCAGCTGTAAAAGAACAGACTATTGCAGATAAACTTAAGGCATTGCATGCCCTACAACTTATTGATTCTAAGCTTGATGAAATCACGATACTGAAAGGCGAATTGCCTATTGAAGTAAGCGATCTGGAAGATGAGATTACGGGTTTCAGCACAAGAATGCGCAAACTTGAACAGGCAATTGCGGATATAGAAAGTGAAATAAGCCAGCACAATGCAAATATCAAGGAGTCGGAAGCATTGATTGAAAGATATCAAAGGCAGTTGGACAACGTAAAGAACAACCGGGAATTCGAAGCCCTGACTAAAGAAATAGAGCTTCAAAAACTGGAAATTCAGCTTTCTCAGAAAAAAATAAGGGAAGCCAATATTGCTATGGAAAATAAAAATGAATCCCTGGCAAGTATCCAATCAAAGATGGAATCCAGACAAAAAGATCTGGAAAATAAAAAAGTTGAATTGGCAAAAATTATTGAAAAAACTGAAAAGGAGGAAATAAAACTTTCCAAGGAGTCTGATAAAGCCAAGAAAGACATTGAAGCCCGCCTTCTCAAATCATACGAAAAAATCAGATCAACTTATAGAAATGGCTTGGCAGTAGTGACTGTTTCTAGAGGAGCATGTGGTGGTTGTTTCAACAGAATACCCCCACAGCAGCAAATCGAAATTGGTACAGTCAAAAAGATTATTGCATGCGAACATTGCGGAAGGGTGCTTATACCTGAAAGCATTGCTGCCACTGAAGAATAAAAAAAAAGCCCCGAATTCGGGGCTTTTTTTATAGCTCAAATTTTATGCCCTGGGCAAGAGGAAGCTGTGTACTATAATTGATCGTATTGGTTTGCCTTCGCATATAAGCTTTCCAGCTATCTGAACCAGACTCCCTGCCACCTCCGGTTTCCTTCTCACCTCCAAATGCGCCCCCGATTTCTGCGCCGCTGGTACCTATATTGACATTGGCTATTCCACAATCAGATCCCGATGCAGACAAAAACCGCTCCGCTTCGCGAAGATTTGTTGTCATAATAGCCGAAGACAGCCCCTGTGGTACATCATTTTGTATGGATATAGCTTCTTTTACATCACCACTATATTTTAGCAGATATAATATTGGAGCAAATGTCTCATGTTGTACTATTGGCATATGATTTTCAGCCTCTACAATGCAAGGTTTTACATAGCAACCACTTTTGTAGTCTTTACCCGTTAATACACCTCCATCTACAAGCACGCTGGCTCCCTGCGCTTCAGCCTGTTGCAGGGCATTGAGATACAATCCTACAGCATCTGTATCGATTAGTGGACCAACGTGGTTGCTACTATCCAAGGGATTTCCTATTTTGAGCTGTCCATAAGCCCTTACCAAGGCACGCTTTACTTCATCGTAAATTTCCTCATGAACAATCAATCTTCTGGTCGTAGTACATCTTTGCCCGCATGTACCTACCGCTCCGAAAAGAGCTCCTGTTAAAACCAGTTTCAGATCAGCAGATGGCGTTACAATAATGGCGTTATTGCCCCCAAGTTCTAATAGACTCTTTCCAAGTCGTTGTGCTACTGTAGCCGCTACAATTTTTCCCATTCGGGTGCTTCCTGTGGCTGAAATCAGCGGAATTCTGCTGTCCTGTGACATCCATTCGCCCACTTTATAATCTCCAGTCACAATAGATGATATACCCTCCGGCAGTCCATTTGCTTTGATAACTTTTTGAAATATTTGCTGACAGGCTACAGCACAAAGAGGTGTTTTTTCACTGCCTTTCCAGATACAAACATCCCCGCAAACTAAAGCAATCATAGCATTCCAGGACCATACAGCCACCGGAAAATTAAAAGCAGAAATAATTCCTACAATTCCCATTGGGTGCCATTGCTCATACATCCTATGCGCAGGACGTTCGGAATGCATGGTCAATCCATGAAGCTGACGTGACAATCCAACCGCAAAATCGCATATGTCAATCATTTCCTGGACTTCTCCCAAACCCTCCTGAAGTGATTTGCCCATTTCATAGGAAACAAGCTTGCCTAGATTTTCCTTTTGCTTTCTTAGTTCCTCTCCATATTGCCGCACTATTTCACCACGCTTGGGTGCGGGAACTTCTCTCCAGTACTCGAAAGCTTTTAGTGCTGATTTGACAACCTTTTCGTATTCTTTTTTGCCGGTAACAGAAACCTGGCCTATCTTTTTTCCATCCACCGGAGAGTATGAATCAATATACTCATCCGTACCAAAAGTCTTTTTACCTGTTGATGTGCCATCATTTTTTTTATTCAAATCAAGCTTCTTCAAAAAGCTGGTATTCATCGCTAATACTTTTTTGTTTATTATAATATGTTTAAATCTATACAAAGATAAGTTATTCATCGCTGGTGTTTTTGTTCTGCATATGAATATTTAAGCAAGTATTGATAATCCTTTGAGGCGGGTATTTTAAATCAAAAAATGATGACAACATCTTTACCTCAGGTATTTGAATCGTTTTTGGTGAATTGCCCATTTATTATTACATTTGTGCATCTTTTAAGTTTTTAGGAGCATATAACAGATAAAAGGTTAACCTATGAGATTTGAAGTTTCATCATCCGAGTTATTAAAGCACCTTAACATAGCTTCAGGGGCTATCAGTGCCAATCCAGTCATACCCGTGATGGAGGACTTTTTATTTTCAATTTTTGACAATATATTGACCATTACAACTACGAATCTCGAAACGACCATTATTACTAACCTCGATGTACTTTCGGAAAGTAATGGAAAAATTGCTATTCCTGCAAAAATCCTTCTGGAAACCATGAAAGCCCTACCCGAGCAGCCAGTAACTTTTCACGTGGACGACGAAACGAATGGTATCGTCATCGTCTCATCCTTTGGTAAATATAAGCTCAGCGGGGATTCTGCAGAAGATTTTCCAACACCTCCAAGTGAAGAGGATACTGAAAAGATAGCAGTGCCTTCAAAAAAAATACAGCGAGGTATACAAAATACACTTTTTGCAACCAGCAATGACGATATGAGACTAGCCATGACAGGGGTGCTCTTTCAGGTTGATTTCAATAAGATCAATATGGTTGCCACCGATGCCCATAAGCTTGTAAAGTATACCATAGGTAATATTCAAACGGATATCGCAGCATCTCTTATTATACCCAAAAAGGGCCTGATGCTGGTAAAAAATTCACTGGACGGCATGGATACTATTGATGTATCCTTCAATAAAACCAATATTTTCTTCAATGTTGGTAAAACCAAAATTGTTTGCCGACTTATCGATGCCCGTTACCCGGATTATAATACCGTTATTCCAGTCGAAAACCCGATAGAGGTTGTTATCAACCGAAAAGACCTGCTCAATTCGCTAAAAAGAATAGCCATTTACTCCAATAAATCAACCAACCAGATTGTTTTTCACTTGGCAGAACAAAGTATGACCATTACCGCTCAGGATCTGGATTTTTCTAATGAAGCCACGGAGCAACTTTCCTGCGAATTTTCCTCAGACCCAATGACCATAGGGTTCAATGGCAAGTTTTTGATTGAAATGTTGGGTGTATTGGAAACAGACGAAGTTAAATTTATGCTTTCGACACCTAATAGGGCAGGTCTCATAGTACCCATGCACGAAGAATCAGATGAGGCTTTACTGATGCTATTGATGCCGGTCATGGCTGCCCATGCCTCTTAACAGGAGGTTTTGATGAAAATCGGACTCTTTTTCGGATCCTTCAATCCAATTCATATTGGTCACCTGATTATTGCTGACCATATCGCACAATATACTGATCTGAAAGAAGTTTGGCTTGTTGTTTCTCCCCATAATCCACTCAAAGAAAAATCGACACTGGCCAGAGACCACGACAGACTACATCTGGTACAGCTTGCCGTAGAAGACAATCCAAGACTTAAAGCTTCGTCTGTAGAATTTCAACTTCCAAAACCGTCCTACACCATTGATACATTGACATACCTCAAAGAAAAATATCCCGAAAAAGAGTTTGCTCTGATTATGGGTTCTGACAATTTTAAATCCATTCATCTTTGGAAAAACTATCAGGTATTACTTGAGCAATTTGATATATATTTGTACAATAGGCCTGAGGAGGAAATCGAAGATGTCACCCTTCATAAAAGCGTACACATCGTTCCGGCACCTTTGCTGGGAATATCGTCAACCTACATCAGAACGCGAATACGATCAGGAAAATCTGTCCGCTATCTGGTGCCTGACAAGGTCTTTGATTATCTTGAGGTCAGTGGTATGTATAAAAAATAAAATATATTACACAAAAACGTCCATGACGAAAATAAAAGCATTCTGGATTTATTTTTTCTGTTTTTACTTTTTAGGAAATGTCCTTGGTCAAAGTGATATACCTATCGGAATCTGGAAGTCTCACCTTTCACTAAAGGAAGGTATTTGGATTACCCAAAGTGATGACCACATCATCTATGCTGCATCCAGAGGCATATTTTATATTGCAAAAGAAGATGGTGAACTTACCTACATTTCCAGGGAAAATGGATTGAGTGGCATTCAGGTAAGCAGGATGGTATATGATGAATTCAACAAACAACTTATCATCGTCTACACCGATGGTAATATGGATATCCTTTCTGGAGATGGCATAACTAATATTCCGGCCATAAAAGACAATAGGGTCATACTCGGCAGTAAAAAAGTCAATGACATAGAAATCGCAAATGCTACGACGGCCTTTCTGGCCACGGATTTTGGAATTTTAAGTTTTGATTTGCAAAAGCTCGAATTTAAAAATACAACATTTACTTCGGTCCCCGTTAGAGATATTGCCATATTTGACGACCGCATTTTAGGGGCTACTTCCGAAGGATTGTATTATCTACCCCTTAGCGACCCAAATCCTGCTGACTTTAGCAGATGGAAAAAACTTACAATGGATGCTGAACTTCCGGAATCTTACAATGCAATTTTTGTACAGTCCTATAAAAACAGACTTTTTTTAGTCATCAATAACACCATTCTGTATTGTGGTGATGATCTGAAATTTGAGCTATGGCAAGAAGAGCTCCCCGGTCATCAGGTCAGATTTTTATCGGCACAAGGAAAATATCTACTTATCGGCCAAAGGGGGCTGAACGACAGAAGTAAAATCTGGTATACCGATGAAAACCTCGTACTCAATGAGGGAGGAGCAGATTGTATCAACAGACTTTTATACGGAATTGAAGATCAAAAAGGGCGTATTTGGTATGCTGATGAATGGAGCCCGATAAGGTACACCGACACCCCTGCGTCAGGATGCCGCAAACTCGATTTCAATTCACCGGCAGCAAATACGGCAGGAGAAATACATTTTAAAAGATACCGCATTTATAGCCTCTGGTGGAATTACGGAAGATTATCAAAATCCGGCCGTTTCATACGGATATTATATATATGCAGAAAATGAATGGAATAATTACAATAGAGACAATAATCCTGTTCTTGGGGAAAAAGACTTTTTATATATTCAAACTTTAGTGCCGGAACCAAAAACTTCAAACCTGTATATGGGGAGCTTTTGGAATGGCATATTGAAATTGAATCGTGAAACCGGACAGGCAACACATTACAATACCGAAAACACAGGCGGTATACTCCAGCGCAGAATAGGAGACCCACTCAGAATAAGAATACCATATTTAAAATTTGACAAGGAAGGGAATATGTGGGTTTGTAATTTTGGCGCATCCCGGCCCCTGGTCGTCAAAACAAAAGATGATAAATGGTTCAACTTTAGTGTGCCCGGAAGTACAAACCTTTCTAAAATCGATATCGATGCTTACGAAAATAAATGGATTACCGTTCAGGGCGTTGGCAATGGATTGATTGTATACCATGAAGGGAAAGACTTTGAGAATACATCTGATGACCAAATACGCTACTTTACCGCTGCAACCAGTGCCATTACAGGAAATAAGGTCAACTGTGTAGCTGTAGATCTCAATGGAAGTGTATGGGTTGGCACTTCCGAGGGCCCAGTAGTATTCGATTGTACAGATCCTTTTGATACCGGTAGATGCAAAGGCAGCACAAAAAAAGTCATCGAAGATGGTATCCCCGCCATATTGCTAAAAGCGGAAGAAATCCTGTCTATTGCAGTGGACGGAGGCAATAAGAAATGGCTGGGAACAAGAAATGGAATATTTGTAACAGCCCCATCAGGTGATACGGTATTGTATACATTCAACACACGAAATAGTCCGCTCATTGATAATACCGTAAAACAACTTGCATATAACGGAGAAAGTGGAGAGATGTGGATCTCAACCAATGCTGGTATTCAAAGCTTCAGAACTGCAACTTCTACTGCAACACGTACCTATACCGATGTGTATGCATTTCCAAATCCGGTAAGGCCGGATTATCAGGGAGACATCGCCATAAGGGGGCTGGCCAGGGATGTCCAGGTCAAAATAGTAGATATGAGTGGCAGGCTGGTATACGAAACCTATGCAGAAGGTGGTACAGCAATTTGGAACGGCAAGGATTATAATGGTGTTCCCTCCACCTCTGGCACCTATCTTGTTTTTGCATCAACCACAGATATTACAAGCCCGGCAGACACCTTTGTAACCAAGATTCTTATTGTGCGGTAGTTAAAAAAAAAGAGCATCGTTTTGACGGATGCTCCTCAGTTTTGGTAATTAAAAAGAGTATTTTGAAGAAAGAACTAGAATTCTTCCTTATAATATTTTATCATTCCGTTGATTTCTTTGTCAAGCCTGAGCTCCGGGGCCATTTCAAATAAGATGGTATGGCCGTCATAATGCTCCAACAGAGCTTCTTCAAGCATAACAAGGCATTCTGTCCTTTCTTTCTGAAAAAAGTGAATAATAGCCCTGCAATACAACAAATCTGCGCCATAAGTATAATCCTCAGCCTCATCCAAAATAAGTAAAGCTTCGTCTAGCAGTCCCAGTTTAATCATAAAACAAGCATACTCCTTCCAATATGTGGTGTCTTCAGGTCCTGTCTGAATTGCCATTTGGAAGTTGATGGTCGCCTTATTGTATTCCTCCACAGCAAGATAAGACTTGGCTAATCCAAGATAATATTCTTCCCTGCGATTGTCGAGTTCAATAGCCTTATGATAGGCATTGATAGCATTGTACCAAATACCTTCCTGCGCATAAGCCTCCCCCAGTAAAAAATAAGATTCGTCGTTGTAATTATCAAGTTTTATGGACTTCAACAACCATTCTTTTGCCTGGACTATATTTTTAAGATTCAAATAGCAATTGGCTATATTGACCATTAGCTCCGCATTTGGTCCAAATCTGGCATTGGC
The DNA here is from genome assembly GCA_032115755.1 of Saprospiraceae bacterium. Lineage (GTDB taxonomy): Bacteria > Bacteroidota > Bacteroidia > Chitinophagales > Saprospiraceae > OLB9. The sequence continues at coordinate 3,579 of JAUMBJ010000062.1, read as the reverse complement.
TTCAATATAAATGTCTAATGCCTTGGAATAATTTCTCAACTGCAAACAAGTATCGGCACAATCCAAATATCCGCTTTCAAAATCTGGATTTACAATAAAAGAATACTCCAGAGCTTCAATCGCTTTTTCATATTCAAGTACGCAGTTGTATCCGTGGCCAAGATTATACCATGCCTGATAATTGTATGGATCCTTATCGATGATATTAAGGTGTAAATTTACACTGTCTTCATACCTTCTGCTGAGCTCTGCACTTATCCATATGCGCTCCATAGCCTCCGTATGCGAAGGATCCTGCAGCACCGCCTTAGCAAGACAATCATACATCTTGTCATAGTCCTTAACAGATTCAAAAATAAATGATTCTGCAATTAGTATTTCAGTAGCTTCAGATTTGCCTGCCCAGGATTTGAGCTCTTCCAACAAGGCCATGGCACCATCAATATCTTTCTTCAATGCCAGCGCTCTGGCCTTTAAAATTGTGATTTCAGATTCGTATGGCGCAATTTGAGAAGCCTTTTCCAAATGTTGCAGACTTTCATCATATCTGGTTTCATACAACAATAATCTCGCCTTGATAATATAAAAATCTGATCTGTATTTGAATTGTTCCAGTGCCAGATCTACAACTTCCATTGCTTTTTCCGGTAGGTATTCTTCTTCATAGTATTCTATCAGTTGAAAGAAAGCTTTTTCGTCTATATATCCCAAATTTCCTTGCTCAAACTTCGTTTCAAAATCAGACACCAAATTGATTAGGGCAGCGTCTCGTTTTGTTTTATGTTCCATATATGTGATACTGAGTCAGGTTGTAAACTAAAGCGTAAATATAGAGATTTATAGATTCCTCATCCATTTTTAAAATAATTATTTTTCCACATTTCCACATTCTTAAAAAACATGATTTAAAAATATATATATTTGATTATCAGCTATTTATATAGATATAGGGAATTAGTGTACTGATTAACATACTATGCGCCATAGTTTAACACATAATACCTATTTATTAACTGTCATAGCGCAGATGTTATTTTTTTATTAAAAAAATAGCGGGAATCATAAAATTCAAGACAATATGATGCCCAAAAATGGAAGAATTTAATTCCAATACTGCCTGGAAAATCTATAATGGAAAGGAATTGTACCCCATTTCGACTTAATTTCAGGGAAATTTGGGAGAGAAAAATGCGCAATTATATTCAAAAAAATATCAGTTTTCGAACTAATATTGGCCCTGCATGGTTCAACGGCAATAAACGGGCAAAATATATGCCGCCCTGAAGAGATATAGTCATCTGATGCTCCTCAGAATTCATAACTTTAATTGGGCCAAAAACAATATTGCCGGACAAATCAGCAATCTCAAACACATACGCTTGTTTTGTAGCATTGATAGCTATTACCATTTCCGATTCGGAAGGATTGGGATAGGTCTCCATGAGTGTTTTGGGTGCCACATTTGGCTGCTCTGTGTCCAAGATATATTCGCACTCCTGGCTCAAATTCTGGCAGTACGCCCTGGAAACCAGCGAACAGTCTATGACAAAAGGATTTACATTACCCTGATATTTTTCAATGCCATACGTGCGTTCCCACTCCTTTTGATCTACCGGATCCAGGTTGTGCCATTCGCAAAGATCATCGAGCATAGAAGGAAAAAATTGTGCATCGGCGGCATCTGCATCTGTACGGTACATGGTATAAAAATAAAAAACAGATCTGGCTATATCGCCTTTAGAAGACTCCCGGGGTTCAAAATGGGTATCGTTGGCTTCGCTGTACCATTGTCTGCCTGTAGCGGGTATAGTGCTCATTTCATTGGTCAGATAATACCAGGTCTTTGTGAGGTTATCCGGAATTTCGCGAAAGGGTTTATTGCCACGATCGGTATTGGCTTTGATGCGCGTACCATACAAGTGGTGCATATCACTGCGACCATAGCCTGACGCACCTTTGGCCTGTGGATAAGCGTGTTCAGTATTGATGCCATTGGGGGCCCCGTTGAGCAATACCGCCTGTGTAGGATCCTCACCAGGAGGCAGGTATCTCTTCATTCCTGTGTAAATGCATTCCAGTGAATCATTTTTGACATCAATTTTCGCAAATAGCGTATCCCGGCAGTCCGAATAGGTGAGTAAATTGTAGGATTTGTATTGTTTTACCAGCGAATCCTGTAATGCCTTACCTTGAATTCCGGGAAAAATATCTCTGTGTTTGTATTGCGCCAGTAAAGTTCCGGAGTATAGAATTAAAAATAAAACGGTATAAAACGAGGTATGGAATTTTAGTGTCATCATAATTATTCTTTACAGCACTTCTTCGCCCTTCATTTTCTCTGCATTTTCTGCAACCTGGAGGGATTGGATGATTTCGTCAAGGTCGCCCTCCATGACCCTGTCCAGACTATACAAGGTAAGATTGATGCGGTGATCAGTCACCCTGTTTTGAGGGTAATTGTATGTTCTGATTTTATCCGAGCGGTCGCCCGTTCCGACCAGGGATTTTCGCTTGTTTTTTTGTTCGAGATATGCCTTTTCACGCGCAGCCTCTTGTATTTTAACAAATAAACGTTGCAAAGCTATTTCGCGGTTTTTGTGCTGTGAACGGGAGTCTGTACTCTCTGCCACGATACCCGTTGGCAAGTGGGTAAATCGTACGCCGGATTCTGTTTTATTGACGTGCTGCCCTCCCGCACCCTGCGCCCTAAAAGTATCTGTTTTTAACTCGTCTTTGCGAATGTCAATTTCTTCTTCTTCAAACTTTGGCATCACTACCACTGTAGCGGCTGAGGTATGAACGCGGCCCTGAGACTCCGTCTTTGGTACGCGCTGCACCCGGTGTGCTCCGGATTCAAACTTCATTTTACCATAAACATCCTCGCCGTATACTTCCAGGACGATTTTGTTGTATCCCCCTGCTGTTCCGGGATTTTCATCCAGAACTTCCATTTTCCAACCCTGTTTCTCAAAATATCGGGTGTACATCCTAAACAAATCACCGGCAAATATACTCGCTTCATCTCCACCAGTACCTGAACGTATTTCAAATACAACATCCTTGGTATCTTCAGGATCCTTGGGAATCAGCAGATAGGTCAGGCGCTCCTCCGTCTGTTCGAGCAAAGGCTGAATTTCTTCAATTTCCGCCTGGGCCATAAGCCTGATTTCCGGATCATCTTCCTTCATCAATTCCCTGGCACCCTCCAGATTCTGACTGAATAGTTTAAATTGCTGAATCACTTCTACAATTTCCTTAACGTCCTTGTATTCTTTATTGACTTTGGCGAAAAATTTCATATCCGAAAGTGTATCCGGATCAGATAACTTTTCTTCCAGGTAATAAAATCTGTCGACAATGGCATCAAGCTTATCCAGCATAACTTATGATAAATTAGATTGCAAAATTAATGCTTTATTTGCTAATGGCGGCAGGCACAGAGGCTTTTCCATTTAAATACCATAGCAGACTGGATAAAAACCAGTCCCAATTCAAAACTGCCATACTCAAACTACATTATTCCGAATTATTTTATAAACTAAAACCCGAACTTGTTGTTATCTCCGTCCAAAAGTTGAA
>JAUMBJ010000061.1:0-5271 GCA_032115755.1 Saprospiraceae bacterium | reverse complement strand
GTATGGGAAGGCAGCTTTGAAAGGCAAAATATGGATCTTAAGGAGGCCTACGCTGATATTGAACAAGATAAAAAAATAGTGGAGGAATACCTCAATCGAAATGGAGTGAAAGCCTCGGACATTATTTTTAAAGCTGTCAATACTACAACGAGGCTTATTCCTCGATATCATAGCAATGGCACATATGCCGGTGACGATTTTGGAGGGTATAATCTCAGTATTTCTGTCCAGATTACCTCCCAGGAAGTAGAGAAAATCGAGCAACTTTCCAGAAATATTACCGAATTACTCAACAATGGTATTCAGTTTTACTCTCAGCCACCCAGATATTATTATACAAAACTTGCTGATCTCAAAATAGAACTGATTTCAAAAGCAACAGAAGATGCTAAAACTCGTATCAATACCATTTCTCAGGTAACCGGAGCGAAGATCCAAAAATTGGTAGATGCACAAATGGGCATATTTCAGATAACAGGCAAAAATTCTGAAGAAGAATATTCGTGGGGCGGCACTTTCAATACAAGTTCTAAGGAAAAAAAGGCTTCCATTACGATGAAACTCAGATATAGGGCAGGGTAGGAATCCTTTCCTGTTATTATATTTTACTTTTTTATAGGCTTTTATTTTACATAAAACGTTTGTTCGTTTTGGCCAGCTCCACTAATGGTCATGGATTTCCAGTGTTGTGGCAATGCTGAAGGGTATTGACTTACGCCTTTGTGGCCTATTTCTAGTCCCCCGAAACCAAAAATAACTGCCTGTAACATTCCGCCGGCTCCGGTACAGAAGTAGGGATTTGTCCCACCTGCAGTCTCTGCCAATACTGAAAATGGTGGCAGTTCATTGGGCTGATAGCTTTTTTCAAACAGCTGAAAGGCTTTTTGCGGATTACCAAGTCTGGATTCAAGTACCGATAGTATGGCGTGACCCATAGCGGGTCCATCCGGGGACATTCGAGATTCATAGTAGCGAAGATCTTTGATTATATCTTCTTTTTTATCCACTATCTGAAGAGGGTAGGCAAGTAAGTTTGCGTCAGCCTGCTTTATCATTTGACCATTATAAGTCTCATTTTCTCGTGTGGTGCCATCAGGAAATTTTAATATCGGAATATTGGCGGCTACGCTTCTCCAATCGGCAGGGGGCACTTCTCCAAGTGCTTCGGCCGCCAGACTGGCAAATTCTAAGACGGTTTTTACCATACCATTAGTAAAGGCATTGTTGTCAATATTTTCTTCCCATTCATTTGCTCCGATTACATTCTTAATTTCGTAGCGACCAGGACCGTTTCGTTCCACACGGCTTGCCCAAAATGCAGCCACTTCTTTAAGGACAGGGTATCCTCTCGTCTTAAGCCAATCTTTGTCCTGGGTCACCTGATAGTATTTCCAGAATGCCCATCCCACTGTAGCCGTTATATGCTGCTGGAAGGGCCCTGTCAATGCCCATACGGGTGTATCTTCAGTTCCATGTTCTGCAGATTCCCAGGGGAACATAGCACCATCAAATCCATGTGCGAATGCATTTTCTTTTGCCGACTGAAGCCGTTGAAAGCGATATTCCAGCAGTGATTTTGCAATGTCAGGCTGCATTACCAGTAATGGGGGAAACATCCAGAGCTCTGTATCCCAAAAAACGTGACCATTGTATCCAAGACCTGAAAGCCCCATAGGAGATAGCGAGTACGGTGTGCCTTTCCTGGCAAATGAGTAAAGATGGTATAGAGCAGAACGCACAGCTTTCTGAGATCTCAGATCCCCATCAATTACCACATCACTTTTCCAAAGTTCTTTCCAGGCATGCTCATGCCCTTTGTAAAGTCTGTCAATTCCTTCCAATTTGGCAAATATAGTAAGTCTTTCTGCCTCATTATGGGGGTCGCTGTGCTGCACGGAAGCCAAGGTTGAGCCAACCAGGGCGAATTTGTAGGATTCTCCTTTTTTGAGTTTTTTGCGAAATTTGATAAGATGCATATTGTAATGCCAATCCTCATGTATAATATCGGGTTCCTGGCCATGTTTTTCCGGAAAAATAAAAGATGTCGACGCAGCAACTTTTTTTCCACCTGGACTTAGACCCACAGATGTCATTAGGGGTATAAGTACATGGGGTCTGTCTATTTCAGCATACATGTTGCGCACATCAGCAATGTGGTCAGGCGCTTCGATATAGTTTATTGGTGTAATTTCAACATCGCTGAGCGCTGTTATGGTAATGATGCTCATTGCGGTGTAGGGTAAATTTCGGAGAGACATCAACTGATGTTCCACATTCACCTTGTCCGGAACTGTAAACGTCGTTAAAAGTACAGCGCGCTGCATATCAAGTGTTTGTGTATAATTTTTGATATTTTTATTACTGATCCGCATCTGGCCAATTTCGAGTTCCATATTCATATGGCTGAATGTTTTGAGTATGTTACTAACCCGGCCTCTTTGGTAGTTGTCATATACTCCGTTTAATACGACATCTTTTACTTTTAAAGGTTCGGGGGAAGATACCATTCCAACCATACCATTTGCCACAGTAATGCCATAGTAGTTTGATGGATCAATCTCGTCGGCAATAATGTGCCAGGGTGAATTTTTCAGATCCTGCGCTTCAATGGTATCAGATAGTGGAAATAATAAAATAAATAGTATCCAAATGGATGGTTTTCTTTTTAGGTAGGTACACATAACATCAATATTTTATTGACAAACTTATAAAATTCTTCATCATCAGACAAAACCTATATGTAAAAAGCTTTTTCCAGGAGATTTTGGAAATTATACTTTTGTAAATGCCAAAAGTGGATTTAGGCGATTATCCCCCTTTTTTAAAGGCGAGCTTAAGCAGGATAGGCGTTGTCAGCGTAGTCAGAATACCCATGATAACGAGTATGGAAAAAATTTCGGTGGAAATAAGTTCGTTTTTATATGCAATATTTGCAATGACTAACTCCATAATTCCTCTGGCATTGAGGCCTACTCCAAGGGTGAGGGAAATCCGTTTTCTCAGTCCTGCAATAGTTCCGCCAAGATACCCTCCGGCTATTTTAGAAAGGTATGATACGGCAACTACAGTAATGAGTAATCCTATATTTTGAATAGAAGAAAAATGAAATTCCAGCCCGATACCTGCGAAGAATATAGGGGCTAAAAATCCCATCGACATATTGCTGGTGGTTTGTTCAATGGCATGTAAATTTTCTTTTCCAATCAAAGATTCATTGATCAGCATGGAAGCAAAAAAAGCACCTATGATAAAGTGAAGACCAAGATTTTCAGTGAAGGTGGCAAAGAGTAAGACAAATGCAAAGAAAAGAGCAAATAACGGTTCCTTACCTTTTAAAAATCCTACCAATTTATCCAGGGACTCCTGGATGTAGTTTCCTTTGCGCAGTATTTTTTTAATAAAAATATAGGTAAGACTTAGCAGGGTAATAAAAAATAGTAACCTAAGCAATGACAAAGCCCCGGCCTTTGTTACTGAGGCGAGAGACATATCTGTGTCATGAATCGTGAGTAAAACTCCTAGAATGGAAAGGGCCAATACATCGTCAAATATGGCTACGGAAATTATTTTTTGACCGACTTCAGAATTGATTTTTCCCAAGTCCATTAATATTCTAACACTGACGGGAAGTGCGGTTATAGCTACGCATAATCCGATAAAAATGGTTGTCATTATATCCTGCTCAAAATAGTATCCTACTGCAATTCCGGCAAAGACTGGGATGAAAAATGCCAGTATGGAAATGAGTATATTGCGCCCTCTCAAAGACTTTAAAATATCGTCAATATTGATTTCCAGACCTGCGATGATGACCAGCAAGAAGATACCCAGTTCGGAAATGACCTTGATTTCCTCGGTACGATGGATAAGGTTTAATAAACTTGGGCCCAAAATAATACCTGCCATAATTTCTCCAATCATAGCCGGTTGCTTGAAACGTTCAAAAATTTCACCAAATATCCTGGCAGTTACCAGTAATATCAGCAGATTTGTGAAAAAAGGCAGTTCTAATATTGGTTCCGTCATATTGCCTGCAAAATTAACAATAATTATGTCCCTAAAGGACACAAAACAAACAATTAATCGAAATTGGCAAAAGTTGGGGTACAAATAAAAAAGCAAGTATTCGTTAATTTAAAACAAACACTTGCCTTTACTTTTAGTGGAGCTGCAGGGATTCGAACCCTGGTCCAGACAAAGCACCTGAAAGCTTTCTACATGCTTAGCTAATATTTTGGTTGTCGGATTCGGGTAGGCATATCAGCAGGCCTTCACCTCATCGTAGTTTCTAAAATTTCGGAATCAGATCGAAACGGTTCCTTTTCCTAGTCCGCGGGTCTGTTGAAGTGCGGCAACCGGCGTGTATCGGACGTCAGCCGGGCGGCACAAAAGGCGTCATAATCCTAGATTACGCAGCCAATGCGAAGTTATTTTCGCCATTTATGGTTCGATAATCATTTGTTAACGGAGTGAACTATCATTCTCCGGCATGCTTACTAACCGATTTTCTTTCCTGTCGATACCAGTCAGCCCCAGAAATAATGAAGATAAGTATTGATGATCTTGCTGTGATCCTCCCAATTTGGCAGGTATTCTGTTCTTATGGGATTCTTATCTTGTTGTACCGCTTTGGACAACATTTATTTAACGCATTAATTTGATGTTTAGTTTCCGAATTGATATTTTTTTTAAAAATATAACATAACCTCCATGAATAAAAGGGGGTTGATTTCTATGGTTTAGTAACTTTAGTTTTTTAAGTATTTCAACTATACATGTCATTATACGTTGGCTAGTAGGTCGAAATATCATTTGGGAATGGCATGGTAAAAGAATCGTTCAGGTTTGTGCAACCCGACTCATGCTCATTTCATTTGTTTATTTTTTAATTCATCACACTCCGTGTGATTTGTTTTTAAGGCCAAATGGAATCTTTGACGAGCAAAATAATCATTGTGGTTTGTGTGCAAATGATTTTTCTTGCTCGTGTCGATTTCATATATTTCTATATTTTTGTAATCATTCAGATTTTTCTGACATTAGTATAAATTTAAAAGATATGGATCGAAAGACCTTCTTAAAAACATCAGCAGTTGCAGGTTTGGGTGCAATGGCAATACCTGCCTGCACTGTGGAAGAAGTAAAGCATAGCGGTAAGGCATTTAACGGAAAGACATACAAATGGAAAATGGTGACCACATGGGCACCGAATTTTCCGATCCTGGGAGAGGGGTGTAATTTTTTTGCGCAATGGGTGAGGGATATGAGTGG
>JAUMBJ010000060.1:0-3448 GCA_032115755.1 Saprospiraceae bacterium | reverse complement strand
TAATATTAAAGTATTATCCCTTCTGAATAGGAGCCGACTCTCCCAAGAGTTTGAGAGCGACTTGCGCCACCGTAAACACATCTTTTTCGCAATAGGTCACAATCCTGGCAACATTATGCTCTTCCCAATATACCTTTCCTACCATACTTCCATCAATATCGTCCTTAGGAGATTCAATGCCAAGGACAGCAGCCAGCAAATTGAGCGAAGTATAATTTTTGAAATCCCCAAAACGCCACATATCCATTGTATCCACCAGATAATTGGTTTGCCATGGTTTTTTTCCGGAAAGATCTAAAAGTGATGGTAAAGTCATCCCGTAAATGATCATTCTTCGGCATAAAAATGGAATATCGAATTCTTTGATATTGTGTCCACAAAGTCTGTGCTTTTCGGGGTCAAAATAGTGTTTTTGAAGCAATGCACTAAATTCGGCCAGAATAACTTCTTCATTATCACCGGCAAAAGACTTGAGCTTCATTCGCCAAATACCATCTCCATCATGCTGTAAAAAACCAACAGAAATACAGATGACCTTAGCAAACTCAGCAAAAATTCCTGCCTTCTGAAGATACATATCAGCTGGTTCAACCAAATGATCTGTGTTGCGCTGTAGCTGAACTGATTTTAAATTCCATAATCCCTGCATCACGGAAGTCATAGCACTATAGTCAGGTTGTTCTGAAACTGTTTCGATGTCAATAAATAAGGTATACTTTAAATAATGATGTGTCATATTAGTTTGTAGTTTTTAGTAGTTCCCAACATGTTTACTTACCTTAAGTCCAAATTAAGCTATAAATTAATACGTTTTTAGCAATAGTTGCAAAAGAAAAATAAAGAAAATCACAAAAAAGTAAATATAAATAATTTTATGTAATTTTACAACGTTATAGAATAGCATAAAATACACCAACATGTCAACAGAAAACCAAAATTCAGGAAATAAAAGAATTTTAATTATTATCATTATTGCCCTTGCCGGTCTTAATGTTTTTCAGTTTTTTAACAGCAATAAGCAAAGCCAGAAAATTGAAACCCAAGGGACAGAAATTAATGAATTACAAAAAATTCAATCAGAATTGGATCAAGAGTATCAGGCAGCACTCAACAGCCTGGAAGAGTTAAAGGGAGAAAATGCAGTACTGGATAGTCTTATTGATACACAAAAAGCAGAACTCGCAGCACAAAAGGATAAAATAAACAACCTTATATGGTCCAAAAAAGAACTGAACAAAGCAAAGGAAGAACTTAAAAAAATGACTGCTTCCGTAACTCAGTATATCACTGAAATCGATAACCTGAAGCAGCAAAATATGACTTTGTCAGCCGACAATCAACAATTGACAGCCAAAGTTGATGAGGTTCAGAAAACCAATGTGCAGATTCTTGAGGAAAAAGCTGTCGTTACAAAAGAAAGAGAAACACTCGCGAAAGACAATGAAGTATTGGGCTCCAAAGTTGATTTAGCCAGCGCTGTAAAAATCAATAAAATTGACGTTAGGGGATATGCCGTAAAAAAAGATGGTAAGCTTAAAGAAAAATCAAAGGGCAAAGATATGGATGTATTAAAAATTTGCTTTACCACCGAAGTCAATCAGGTTACGCCTTCAGGACAAAAGAAATTTTATGTTCGCTTATTAAATCCTCAGGGCGAAACTATCTCTGTAGACAATAAAGGATCAGGAGTACTTACTAATAAAATGAATAATACGCAAGTGAGATACACCACATCCGGAGAAATTGCCTACAAAAATGAAGAAACAAATGCCTGTATAGACTGGTCACTTCCTGAAGGACTACCCAAGGGAGATTATGCCATAGAATTATTTAATAATGGCTATCAAGTCGGAAAAAGTAAATTTAGAATAAAATAATAGAAAGCTCCTTCGGGAGCTTTTTTTATTTCAGGGTTAAGCCAACGTTATATTGTATTGATATATAAAGACTATTGTCGGGACATAGCTAAAAAATCCGCAATAATATCTTACCTTTGCGCCTTTAATGAAAACCAACCCAATGGAGAGAAATCAGATAATAGGATTTATTCTAATATTTGCCACCCTGCTTGCATGGACCATGTTTAATAAACCTTCAGAAGAAGAATTAAACAAAAAATCGAAGCCGGCCAAAGAAATTGTTCAATCCGCAAAAGAAAATACCACTGATGATACCTCCAAGGTACAAGTATCAAAGGTGACCACTGATTCATCAGCGATAAAAAATCAGACAGCTACATATGGACCTTTCGCCTCTGCATCTGTGGGTGAAGGTAAGGAAGTTGTACTTGAAAATGAGCTTATAAAAATAACCTTTAATACAAGGGGAGGTTACATCACCTCCGCTTTATTAAAAAACCATTATAAAACGGTAGTCCAAGAAGGAGGAAAAGAAACAAAAGAGCTTATAAATATGCTCAACAACCCCAAAAACAGATTTGAATATATTATATCGCTTAATAATGGTAAAAAAATAAGTACTGCGAATCTTTATTTCAAAGATTCTATATCCGGCAACCAGCTCGTGCTCCGTGCCATAGCTGACAATGACAGCTGGATAGAACAAAAATATACTCTCAAGGCCGACGATTATTCACTGGATTATACCGTTGATATGCACAATATGGAGGATTTTATCGATCCTTCGCAAAAAAATATAGAGCTGAAATGGCTTAATCACCTGGCAAAGTATGAAAAAGGTGAGCAGTTTGAACAAAATTATTCTACTGCTTATTTCAAACAGGCAGAAAAATCGCGCGATTATTGTAGCTGCGTGTCAGATGACACCAAAACCCTTAATGATGGTAACCTTCAATGGGTCGCACATACCAACCAGTTTTTCAATACTTCCCTAATAGCCACGTCAGGGGCATTTGGCCAGGGCGTACTTCAGACTCAGATGACAGATTACAAAACATCTGATGTCACCAAAATCATTCAGACGCAACTTCAGATTCCGGTAGGTACAGGAAAGTTTGATATGGCTATGTATATCGGTCCGAATGAATACACCAGGTTGACAACTTTTAATAATAAGCTGGAAGAGATCATTCCTTTTGGTTCATCTATATTTGGTACCATCAACAGATGGGTGATCAGACCTTTCTTTGATTTTCTGTCGGCATTTATAAGCAACAAAGGTATCGTTATTCTGGTATTGATATTCCTAATCAAAATGCTGCTTTATCCATTGATGTATAAAATGCTGCATTCACAAGCTAAAATGGGAGCACTCAAACCTGAACTTACCCAACTCAAGGAGAAGTATAAGGACGACATGCAAAAGCAGCAGATGGAAACCATGAAAGTATATCGTGAATATGGTGTGAGCCCTTTTGGCGGTTGTCTTCCGATGATCCTGCAGATGCCAATATGGTATGCACTTTTTAGGTTTTTCCCTGCTTCTATCACATTTAGACAAGAAAGTTTCCTTTGGGCGAGTGACCTTT
>JAUMBJ010000059.1:0-13481 GCA_032115755.1 Saprospiraceae bacterium | reverse complement strand
ATTTGAATTTTACGCTTCCCTGCTCTAATAATAATGTAATCACTACCTATATCCATGACAGTGATATGAGTATCAGGAAAAAGGCCGAGTTCCCATAGTTCTGATTCAACTTCTTTATCAGGTTGATTAGCAGCAATAAAGGCTTTTGACCTTGGATTAAGCAACATAATAGAATTTTGAAAATGATGATTTTTGGGAGGAATGGGAGATCCATGGGGATCTTTGGTAGGAAAACCCAGCTTTTCATCTACCTCATCTAGTATATCAGCAGTAAGTACGTGCTCTAGGCGCTCCGCTTCATCATGAATTTGTTCTGCATCCATTCCAAGTTTATCTACCTGATATGCTTCCCATAGTCTATGTGCCCGGACAAGCTGATCCCCCATTTCTTTACCCTTCATACTTAATTGAGGCCTTTCTGTATTTTGTGTCAATATTCCAGATTTTTTCATATTTGAAATTTGTTTAGAATATTGATGCTCAGAAATTCCTAGTGCTTTAATCATGTCTTTTTTGTTATCTATGGAGTTGACATTGTTCTTAGACAGATATTTTATCATGTCTTCTTCAAGAATTTTGACAGATTGTTGCTTTCTAGCTAGCCACTTACGTAAAATTCCCTTTTGAGGGGCCAAAAATGCTGCGATAAGGTATATAAAACCACTCACAACAACCATTAATGGTCCTGGTGTTGTATCCAGTAATATAGATAAAATCAACCCAATAATAGATGCAAAAGCACCGATACATACAGAAATTACCAAAACTTTTGGTAATCTGTTACTCCATAATAATGCTGTGGAAGCAGGTGTGATTAACATGGCCACTACCAGAATTACCCCCACCGTACGAAGTGAGGATACGACGGCAAAGGAAAGTAGAAACATAAGCATATAGTGTATAACCTTAACTGAAATTCCCATGGATTGAGCAATTACAGGCTGAAAGGTCGTAACAAAAAGATAGCGATAAAATATGAGCACCATACTTAATGTATACAAGCAAACAATGGCTGATAGCAATAAATCTTCTGGACTAACCGTAAGTACATTACCAAATAGAAAATCCTTTAGATCAATATGTGCACCCTGCTGGGCATTTAACCATGAAATACCAATAATACCCAAAGAAAACATGACGGTAAAAACTATACCGACGGCTGCATCATTTCGCGTTTTGATAGTTTGCTGTATCCATGTCATAGCCAATGTACTTACTAAGCCTGCTGCTACCGCGCCAATAAAAAAACCAATGGTATTATAACCAACCAACAAGAATGCAGTAAATATACCTGGCAAAACAGCATGAGATAATGCATCTCCAATTAGCGACATATTTCTAAGTACAATAAATACCCCTAACAATCCACAGGTAATCCCTACCAGCAAACTGGCTATCAACGCCCTTACAGCCCAGGGTTCCTGCATTATTTCTAAAAGTGTTTGAAAATCCATATTTCAGGTTTACTGCTATGCTAAGTCAGTTGACTTTTTATTTTTTGTAGAATATCACGATAAGTCAACACAATATAAATTAAAATTAAGGAATATTCCAACACAACCACCCAGATCTGCTCTTTGAAGGGTTGGGTACCATAATTTATATAAGTCAAAAAAATTAAACCACTCCAAAGTATCGGCACATAGTTAGCATGTATGGAAGAAAAAAACAATAAAGGTATGATATACCAGGGGTGGACGGTAGTGGACAAAATTAAATATACAAACCAAGCCACTATACTAAAACCAGTTAATTGAAAAATATTTCGCTTTTTCCAGGACAACCATAAAATCAACGCCATGGAGACGAATCCAAGTATCGGACCAAGCAAAGAAATAACATTGTAACCCTTCCACCAAATTCCGATTGCTCTCAATATATAATATACACTAGCATTAAACTCAAATTTTCGAAAATATAAATCGAGGCTTGCTGCATAAGACATCCATTTACCGGTTAGCCAGATTGGTGTAAAAAGCAAAAGTAAAGTCGATATAGTTCCAATTACAAAAGTTAATCTATTTTTTCGCTTTGAAAACCAAAGAAAAGGAATGAGAATTAAAGGAATCAATTTTATTGAAATGGCAATGCTAAAAAAAATGGAAGCCTTCACCATGCTGCCTTTATTCCAGTAAAAAAGAAATATAGATAATAAGGCTATCATGAGTACTTCAGCATGGAGATTTCCTACACCTTCAATGATTACAAGCGGATTGAGAAAATACCAAAACACATTTAATGTGTCTAAACTTTTGTTTTTAAGATACCTCACTAAATAATAAAATCCTATACATTCAACCAAGATAAATATGATTTTCAAAATGATACTGAAACCATAAATATCGTTACCCAAGGCCCCCAACCAAAAGACCCCCTGAAGAATTGGTGGATATACTGTGTAATATCCCGGAGAATTCATAACATTCAACAACCAACCTTCTGAAGGGAACAAATTATTAGTATCCACATTGATGGGTAGAAGCCCGTATGGATTAATTCCTGATTCAACTAGAATTCCATCCCAGTAAAACCTGTAAATATCATCAGATAGTTGGGGAAATAAAAATATTAGCCCTACCCTTACTGCTATGGAGGTAATAAAAAGTATATATATTAATGAACTTTCTGCCCTTGCCATGATAAGCAAATAGAATAAAAAAGACAAACCAAAACCTGACATCAATTGCCATGTTTCAATTCGTGGGATAGAGGCTGTCCATATAGCAGTTATGATAAAAATTACTGCAAGAAATATCAATAAGCTGGATTTATTATGAATTTGATTCAAAACCATCTTTTTGAATACCGAAATAAACAAGTGTAGCAAAACCCAAAGCAAAAAGAATATGAATGGTCATATAAAAAATTGCGCCTATCCTAAAAGAAAATATTGCTACCATAGTAAAAAGAAAAAGCAATAAAACCTCCGCAAGGGTTTGGTAATCAGGCTTTTGAAATCTGGATCTTTCTTTTTTACTTTTCTTTACTGCATCTCCAGCCTTAGGAGTACGAACAAAAGGAGACCTGACACCTATCCATCCTTCCAAACAAGCCCTCGAATTGTGTAATGACATAGCCATAGATGTAGCCAGAAAAACAGGAAATATTAAAATAAATCGTAATATATTTAAACGCCCATTAATTTTATGTAATCTTACTTTTTGGTATGCTGTAAAATAAACCAACATTAAAATGAACGTACTGACTGTAAAATAAGGTAGTACACCTTTTAGGAAAATTTCATTTTGTTGAACGAAAGGCAGAACTGTTGAACAAATTCCCATCAATAATATGACTATAAAAACAGAACTTGAACATAGGTGTCCTGTGGCTTGGCATTTTTTTAAAAAAGATATTTGAGACTGCCAAATAAACGGAAGCATTTTTCTTGCTGTTTCAGCACCACCCTTCATCCACCTAAATTGTTGTGACCTAAGCCCCTTTAATGATGCCGGAAGTTCAGCAGGAACCTCAAGGTCTTCCAGAAAGATAATTTTCCATCCTTTCAATTGCGCCCTATAACTCAACTCAAGATCCTCTGTAAGAGTTTCTGCAGACCAGCCTCCAGATGCCTTTATAGCAGCTTTGCGCCATATGCCGGCTGTTCCATTAAATTGCAAAAACAACCCACCTTTGAATCGACCAGCTTGTTCGACAGTAAAATGAGTATCAAGCTGAAAGGCCTGCATAAGTGTTAACAAGGATTGAGACTCATTGAGGTGCGTCCATCTTCCTTGTACAACGGCAATTTGATTATCTTGGAAACATGGAACTGCCATTTTCAAAAAATCTGGCTTTGGCACAAAATCAGCATCAAAAATGGCAATTAATGGGGTTTCAACAAAATGCATTGCTTGTTGCAATGCGCCTGCTTTAAATCCTGTTCTTTCATGTCTTCTAACATGGTTTATCTGAAATCCTTGAGCCAAATAGTGTAATTTCTTTTGATATATTATATCACTTGTTTCATCTGTACTATCATCTAATATCTGAATAAATAACTTGGATCGGGGATAATCAAGCTTAACGATTGCATCCAATAAACGACATATTACTTTCGGCTCATTGTAAACGGGAAGCTGAACAGTCACTTCTGGCCAATCAACATCTATATAGCCATGCGCAATTGAAATCTCTTTTTGCCGAAAAAGATAATAAAAAAGTAATTGGAATTGCATCAGGCAAAACAAGGCAATTAAACACAGACATGTTATATATAAAAAGGAAAATATGATATACAAGATTCCCATTTACATATATTTGAAAATAGTCCATAAAATTTTATATCCTGCCATTATGGTCCCTTTTAGTGTCCCTGACACTTTAGATTTTCCAATTCTCACCCTATATGAAACAGGTACTTCTGCTGTAGGCAAGCCCAATTTTGCGGCTTTGATCTGCATCTCTACCGTCCAACCATAATTTTCATCTTTCATGTTAAGACGCTGCAGGCCTTCATAAGTAATTGCCCTAAATGGGCCTAAATCTGTAAATTTTACACCAAAAAATATTTTGATTAACCTTGTTGCCAACCAGTTTCCGAATACCTGCTGTGGTGTCATTGATCCAGCTTGAGGTCTACCCAAACTCCTGCTTCCAATTACAAATGCTGCACTTTCAGACTTTATTGGCTCAATTAATAAAGATATTTCCTCTGGAAAGTCAGCATAATCACCATCTATGAATACAACAATATCCGGTTTAATCTTTTTTGTACCAACATAAGCTATTCCATGTAAACATGCATTTCCATACCCGCGGTCAGGCGCATTAATTACTGTTGCTCCTGCATCAAGAGCTACTTGGGCTGTGTGATCGGTACTTCCATTATTGCAAACTATGATTTCTCTTATTATTTCTTTGGGGAGATCACCAATAACATTACCTACAGCATCTTGCTCGTTGTAAGCAGGTATTATAACATCTATAACAAGGGATTCAGCCAAATTTATATGAATTGAGCAATACAAAAATACCAATTAAACTTTTAGTTAATGCTTTGATTTAATTTTTCACATAAAAAAAGCCCTGCTTCTTATAAAAGCAAGGCTTGATGTATATGATATTGTATTTTGTTACATGCGCTTTTGTTGTAATGCAAAGGATTTTTCAAGTTTTATCATGTCTCGCATAATATATAATGTTTCTTCAAGATAGAAATCTTTCTTTAAATCTTTTATAAACTCATCATTTCTTGCCATACTGGATTCATCCATTTTGATTTTTGGCATATCTGGGTTCAGATTGATAATTTGAAGGCCTGGAATTTCCTCCTTCATCAGATTATCATATTTCTTATTCTGACTTTCCCTGACAGACATCATTGTACTATATTCCTGCAAATTCATTGGAAATTTGGTTTGATCTCTTGATTCTTTAACACGATTTGCACTTTCAGAAACAAGTGCAAAATTATTATTTAGAGAAACCCGCTTATTACTTTGTCGGATCAAATCATTTTTTTTCTGCAACTTGACAATATTCTGCTGAAAAGAAGTCGGAGTTATCTCAGACCATTCTAATGCATTCTCATACTCTTTTTCTCCAATATTAATCATCTGGTATGCATCAGGCAAAATAATGTCTGGAGTTACGCCCTTAAGTTGTGTTGATCCTCCATTGATTCGGTAAAAGTTTTGGGTAGTCATTTTAATATTACCCAATGGTTTAAATTCATCATATCCTCTAATGGTTCTGTCAAGATCAAAAAAACGCTGTACCGTACCCTTTCCAAATGTAGGCGTACCAACTATAATAGCCCTTCCATAGTCCTGCATAGCCGCAGCTATTATTTCTGAGGCTGAAGCACTAAATTGATTTACCATAATGATAAGCGGACCATCGTACAGTACAGATTTATCGCGATCTGTATGAATATAAGGTGCTCCTTCCCTTGATTTAACCTGCACAATCGGACCATCCTCAACGAAGAATCCACTCATCTCAACAACATCATTTAGCGACCCTCCTGAATTATTTCTTAGGTCTAGAATAATTCCATTGACATTAGAATCCTTTAGTTTCTTGATTTCCTGTGCCACATCAAATGCACAGCTGTTTCCGGTTCCATCATTGTCAAACGTAGAATAAAATTTCGGCAAATTGATATAACCGATATTTTTTACACTTCCAGGAATATCAAGCAAAAGCGATTTTGCTTTAGAATCCTCCATTTGAATTTTGTCCCGTTCAATTTCAATCTCAATAATGGAGTTATCCTTCTTCTTAACGGTGAGAATTACAAATGTGCCTTTTTTACCCCTCACCAATTGGACAACATCATCAAGCCTCATCCCCGTCAAATCAACTGGTTCCTGACCTTTTTGAGCAACTTTCAAAATAATATCCTCGTCTTCAAGCTTTTTAGTTTTCCAGGCTGGTCCACCAACTACTACGCTTGCTACTTTTGTATAATCACCATCAGATTGCAATCGTGCACCAATTCCTTCAAGCTGACCTCCCATATTGATATCAAAATCTTGTTTTTCCTTGGGACTAAAATAATCAGTATGAGGATCAAAATAAGTGGAAATAGAAGAAAAATAGGACTCCAGTCTGTCCGATCTGCGCAACTTTCCAAGCCTATCAAACCAGTCATTATACCTTTTGGTAACCTCTTTAGTTGCTTTAGCCAATAAAGCATCATCTGATAGCTTTTCCTCTACGTTTTTGATATCTTCACTTTCCTTCTTGCTGGTATGGTATGCACTCATAATATCAAATGAAATCATATTTTTCCAGTGCATTTTTAACGCTATGCTGTCAACTGCATAATCTCGTTTTTCCGGATCAGTTTCAATGTGATCCTTACTATTAAAATCAACAGGCTGTTTGACAACTTCATTAAAAATTCTGCGGGCACGTTTGGTTGCCGATTCAAGTAACGGCAATGAAGATTCAAAAAACTCAAATGATCCCGCATTGACCTGGTCATCAAGGAGAAATTCGTATTTTTTAAGATCAAGGTACTCCTCCTTGGTAAAAAATCGTTTACTTTGATCAATCCTTTCCATATAAGTATCAAAAACTGCCTGACTAAATTGATCATCTATAGGCTTGGGATCAAAATGCGCGGCTTGAACAGTAGTTATAATACCTTTCAGAGTCAAGGCATCTTTTGTTGCAGGATACGGCTCAACAGAAAAATAGGATTGATATACAAATAAGCTAAATAAGGCCACGATCAAAACAGAGCTACTATATCTCATAATATTTCCAATTTTAAATTCCATCAAATTATTACTCGTAAAATAACGTTTTCAGCAGATCCTTTGGACCTCGTTTAAGACTTTAAATGTACAATCCATCAAACGAACGTTATAAAATAATGTAAATCCTTTAACACCCATAATTAGTCAAAATTTTTGATTTATCTAATCCGAATACAATCGAATGTAGCGCAAAACTAA
This sequence comes from Saprospiraceae bacterium, assembly GCA_032115755.1. GTDB lineage: Bacteria > Bacteroidota > Bacteroidia > Chitinophagales > Saprospiraceae > OLB9. The sequence goes on along the minus strand of JAUMBJ010000059.1, from coordinate 6,072 downwards.
AATAAACTATTGGTGATCTATATAAAGGCAGAAAATCAATTTATAATTACGAAAAATGGACTGAGTATTATTATTGTTTGTTTTAACGTTAAAGATGGTAAAATTATCAATTTATGGATTGATTTAACAAAATTATAACCAAAACTTGCCTATTGCATGTAAAACTATGCTTGAGGCAAAATCAAATATTTATTCTGACAAATGCAGACATAAACGTTTTAACGCAACATTAATAGATGTGCCATGATTTACATGATGAAAAGTAGTAGTTTTTACACACCCTCTAAATGCAAATAATCAAATCACACAGCATGGAAAATTAATAATGGATGCATGAGAGATGATTGTCAGAAGTAATAACAATTTGGAAATTTTCTTTAAAAAGACGAATGGCGATGGCGAGAAGGATTATTCCAAATACCTTACGCAATACCTCAATACCAGCATCTCCCAGTCTGTCTTTTAACCAGCCTGTAGATCTAAGTACTAAAAAGACCAAAATTATATTGATGACGATGGCTGCCATGATGTCCATAGCATCATATTTGGATTTTAACGAAATAACAGTAGTCATTGTCCCTGCTCCAGCAATAAGTGGAAAAACAACTGGCACAAGTGTACCGGAACCTGATGAACTGCTTTCTTTAAAGAACCTTATACCTAAAATCATTTCCAACCCAAGAAATAATAAAATTAATGATCCTGCTACGGCAAATGATTTTACATCAACTCCAAACAATCCTAATAAACCTTCACCAGAAACCAAAAAAACAGTCAATAGCATTAGAGAATAAAAAGCTGCCTTTTTTGCATCAATCTGCACCCCTTTATTCTTTAAGTCTATAATGACAGGTAACGTTCCTACAATATCAATAACAGAAAACAAAATCAATGAAACCGACATTACACTTTGAATGTTCATACAGAATTATATTTTTATTTTATGTATTTATAAACGTATTAAAAGCATATAATGTTGTTTATGTTTTTTTTATTTATATTTTATTTTAATTTATTTTTTTTTAAAATTATCCGAAATAAATTAAACGGGGGGAATAAAGACTATTAAAAAAGAGAATATCTTTATATAAATTATATGTTATGGTCATTTTATCTTGTTTGCTACTTTGGTTAACAATGCCGGATACAACGATATGCCCTGAAGGATTGCATTTTAAAGAAGAGAAAAATTATCAGGAAGCAGCAAAATCATATTTAACTTGCTATTACAATGACAATTCAAATATTGGTCTTTTACAAGAAGCTGGTCAGTGTTATTATTGGAGTGGGGATTATAAAAATGCAAAAAGAATACTGGAAGATACCAGTATTTTGGACAATAACTCTCCTGACAATATTCTTGCTTTACATGAAATATATACGTTTGAAAAAAACTGGCCAAAATCCATAAAATATATTGAAAAGCTTTGTGTTTTATTTCCAAAAAATAATCAATACCACCGAAAAAAAGCACAAATATACAAATGGGCAAATCTGTACACGGAGAGCTTATTTTCCCTTTATCAGGCCATCACCAACAACCCCAATGATATTCTAGCCCTTACAGCAATTGGTGATATTCATTACGAGTTAAAACAATTTGAAAAAGCAGATACAATCTGGCAAAAAGCTTTTAATCTTGATAACGAAAATGTCGCTGTACAGATTTCACTTGGGAAACTAAAATTCAGACAAAAGCAATACGATGCTTCTGTAGCCTATTTTGAAATGGCAAGCAAGTCTGTGGATTTAACTAATCATGATATTAAGATGTATGGATTCAGCTGTATCCAAACAGACTCTATTGAAAAAGCCATTAAAATTTTACAAAGGTCTCTACAGCAGGATAACGACCCCGAATACACTCAATATTATTTGGGGCTTGCTTATGAAAGAAAAAAAGAACTCGATGATGCTAAATTCTATTTCGAACAGGCCATTATATCTGGAATATCAGAAAATCTTTACGCATATCACGATGGATTAGCGCGTATTTATAGTGCCAAAAAAAAGTATTCACTTGCCATAAAACACTATAATGAAAGTTTTAAACTTAAAAATGAACCGGAAATTCTAATTTATATTGCTAGTATATGTGAAGCATCAGGCCAATTTGAAAAAGCATCAAATAATTACAAACGATATATTGAACTTGCTCCTGAGGGCAATTATGCAGGTTTGGCCAAAGATCGTATTAGAAAAATACGTGAAACAAGATTTATGAAAAATAAATAAAATAGTCAAACAGCTTACAGTAAATTTTGATCAGCAAAGCTGAAATATCCATGAGTACTAATGATCAAATGGTCTCTAACCCCTATACCAATAATTTCACCAGCCTTTTTAAGTCGTTCTGTAATCCTTTTGTCTTCAGATGATGGCTCAAGTGAACCAGAAGGATGATTGTGTGCAGCTATTATATAATGAGCATTATTAAAAAGTCCAGTTTTCATTATAAATGCAACATCTACTATGGTAGCGGTCTGCCCTCCTGAACTCATTTTCCTTGCAGAAATTAACTTTCCTGATCTGTCCATAAGCAAAACCCAAAATTCTTCGTGTACCAAGTCTGCCATAAGCGGAAGTAATATGCTATAAGCATCAGAACTGGATTTTATCGTCACTCTATCGGGTAGCTGATCAGCCTGAAGTCGTCGACCAAGTTCCAGTGCAGCAACAATACTCTGTGCTTTTGCTTTTCCAATACCCTTATGGGCATATTCAATTTCCTCAACGGAAAGTCTTGCAAGATGGGTAAGACTACTTTGTGAAGCCATCAAAATATTGCGGGACAACTGGACTACATTTTCATACCGGTTTCCTGTACGAAGTAAAATCGATAATAACTCTGCATTTGTCAAATATCTGACCCCGTGTTTACTAAGTTTTTCTCTTGGCTGCTCTTCCTCAGGCCAATCCTTTACAGTTGAGGCATTCCATAGGTTTTCCATAGAGTAGTAGTTTTTTCTTAAAAATCAAAACTACTACAATTTATATAATGTCGCCAGAAAATTAATCAAAACACCACTTAGGCATCAAGCGCAGCCCTCAAGTCCTCTATCAGGTCTCCAACATCCTCAATCCCAACACTCAGCCTGATCAATGAATCTGTAAGCCCAACTTTTAATCGATCTTCTTTGGGTATGCTGGCATGGGTCATGGATGCAGGATGTCCAATTAGCGATTCCACCCCTCCGAGTGATTCAGCAAGTGAAAAAAGATGCGTTTTGCTTAATATTTTTCTGGCTGCATGTTCAGTTTGCTCTTTTAGATCAAAAGATACCATAGCACCAAACATACGCATTTGTTTACGAGCCACTACATGATCAGGATGCTCCGAAAATCCTGGATAATAAACTTTACCAACTTTAGGGTGAGTTTTTAAAAACAGCGCTATGGCCTCTGCATTTTCACATGCTCTTTGCACTCTTACGTGCAATGTTTTTATCCCGCGAAGCACTAAAAAACAATCCTGAGGTCCAGGAACAGCTCCTGAAGCGTTCTGAATGAAATAAAATTGTTCTGCAAGTTTATCTTCCTTAACCACAATTGCTCCATGGATTACATCAGAATGGCCACCTAGATATTTTGTCGCTGAATGTAATACAATATGGGCACCATGATCCAGAGGATTTTGGAGAAATGGAGAAGCAAAGGTATTGTCAACACATACTAATATATTTTTTCCCCGCACTGCATTGACAATCTGTTCCATATCTACAATGTTAAGCATAGGATTCGTAGGTGTTTCTACCCAAATCATAGCAGTATTATCATTTAGGACTTCCTCTAATTCCTTTGTTTTTCTTAAGTCTACAAAATGAAACTTAAGACCGTATTTCGCATAAATTCTATTCATTAAACGGTAAGAACCTCCATATAAGTCATTTGAAGCAATGACCTCATCCCCCGGTTTTAGAAGCTTTAATACAGCGTCAAGTGCGGCCAGACCACTGGCAAAACATATTCCATGGGTACCATTTTCCAATGCAGCCAGATTGCGCTCCAATACTGATCTGGTAGGGTTTTGAGTCCTTGCATATTCATACCCCTTATGATCACCAGGCGAATCCTGAACATAAGTAGATGTTTGAAAAATAGGTGTCATAATCGCCCCTGTAGATGGATCAGGATGTACTCCTGCATGAATTACCTTTGTATTAAACTTCATATAACTAATCATTAAAATTTTTAATGTATTAAATCTATTGCCCTGACAATAAAATTCAACAAGAAAACTGGCAATTAAAACATTGCAAAACCAGTGTCAATTTTAATTCCATGAAATGAGCATGAGAAGGTCACACAAACCAGAATGATTATTTCTTATGCGAATTCCATTTGACCATAAAAACAAATCATGCGGAGCATGATAAACTAAAAATAAACAAATGAAAATGTTTCCAATATTTTTTCTATATCTTTTCTTATAAATTTTAAAACAGGTGCAGTAGAATCCGGATTTACTTTTGCATTAAAATAAAGTGAAGCCCTAAAAAAATGTGCTGTACTGTCCGTCAGAAAAAACTGAATTGGCGTAGCCACCGGGCCATCAATTTCAAAGAACAAGCCACTTGCACCATTTTCATTACTGATGATAGATTCCCTTCGGGCATTTGCTTTAATATTGTGTTTACCTGCCAAATCAAATGCATCGTTGATAAGTTTTCCCAACTCATTTCTATGCCGAATAGGAAGATACGAACAATGTAAGGATGCATTTAGAGAATCCATACGCAAATCAAACCAGCATTCTCCAGGAAAGGGTTTTTCAAAATAACTGGAATCCTTTACAAGCATAGCATGAGCAGGATATTCAAAATGTATTGGACAACCGTTGGATAAAAAATCTTTATATTGCTGTGATGGGAAGTTTATTTTTGGATACATCCTTGGCTTTGGAGTAACCGCCTCCTCACCCTGACAGGCCAAACATATCAATACTATCAAACTAAATAAAAACTTTCTTGTTATCATACACCAGTAATTAATAACCCAGACCAAACCAGAGGAATATTTGGGCTAGAAACCAAAAAACACATTCACTTTTATATAGGGCAGCTATAAATAAATTTGTTCTAGGCTGCTTTAATCATAAGACTAATTTTTTCTATTCGTTTCTTATTGGATGCAACCACTTTTAAAGTAACCTGATCTATCTCTATTTCCTGGTCTACCCTTGGTATATGACCTACAACCTCCAAGAACAATCCTGCTAAAGAATCCGCATCACCCCTATGCTCATCAAAAATACTACTAGTAAGGCCTGTGATTCTACAGACATCTTTCAGTAAAGATTTTCCTTCAAATATAAAATGATGATCTGTTATTTTTACGAATTCGATATCATTGTCTTCATCAAATTCATCTTTTATATCACCAACCACTTCTTCCATAATATCCTCGAGTGTTGCTATTCCAGCAGTTCCCCCATACTCATCGACGATAACCGCCATATGAAGTTTTTTGGTCTGAAATTCGCGAAGTAGCTCATCAATTTTTTTAGATTCAGGCACAAACAAAACATTCCTTCTTATAAGTTCTTGCCATTTAAAATCATCTTGCTCATCAAGGTATGGAAGCAAGTCCTTTACATATAAAATACCTTCGATGATATCAAAATCATCCCGAAATACGGGAATTCTTGAATATCCTGAATCCCTAACCAATTTCATTAATTCTTTATGAGTTGCACTGATATCCACTGCTACAATATCAGTGCGGGGGTGCATAATCTGCTTGGCTGAAGTATCCCCAAAATTAACAATACCTTTTAAAATATCGGCCTCCTGCTCCGCATTCTCTGTATCCGTTACCGTCAATTCAATAGCAGCATCAATATCTTCCTTAGTCGTAAAGTGATGACTTCCCGTGTCAGCAAGTCGCTCCTCTAAACCTGTTGACAATTTAACCAGCACTGTAGAAATAGGCTTAAATATATACATTAAGATGGTCAATGGAGTTGACATGAGATGAGCAATAGTAAGCTTATGGTATGTAGCATAAATTTTTGGAGTAGCTTCACCAAATAATAATAGCAAGTATGTAACGCCTACAACCGTAAACAAAAAA
>JAUMBJ010000058.1:0-3051 GCA_032115755.1 Saprospiraceae bacterium | reverse complement strand
TATTGTATACTTAATGTTAACCTAATTATTTAAAATACAAAATGAATTTTTTTCAATAAACAAGCTATTCATTTTTTAACGAGGTTTACAGTTTATTTTTAAAATATAAATGAGTATGCATTCAAATAAACGAATTTTTATCATCGGCGGTGGCCTAACTGGTCTGACTCTAGCTTATATACTCTCGAAATCTAAGTATAATGTTACTATCTTAGAGGCTTCTCGTAGATTAGGTGGAAGAATTCATACTAAAAAGGGTAAGTTGGAGACGCCTTTAGAATTAGGGGCAACCTGGTTTTCCGATATTCACCAAAATTTATTAGCCTTGCTGGATGAGTTAGGTGTAGTACGTTTTTTTCAATTCTCAAAGGGTATTTCTCTCTTTCAAACCAAATCTTTTGAGCCTGCCCAATCATTTTATGTGCCGGAATCTGAAAGTCCTTCTTATAGAATAGCAGGTGGCACCCAAAAGATTATTGAAATACTATCAAAAAATTTGGCTGATGTTGAGATTCATTTAAATGCCAGCGTTTCGCAGGTCAAAGACCTTGGAAGTGAAATGTTGATTGAAACCTCAGACGGTAAGCGTTGGTCTGCTGAGACAGTTGTTTTATGCATGCCTCCCCATTTGGTTGGCGTTAAAATATCGTTTTCTCCTGATTTACCTAAGGATATTTGCCAATTATTACCAACAGTTCATACCTGGATGGCTGGATCTGTTAAATTTGTATTGGAATATGAAAAGCCTTTTTGGCGAGAAAATGGTTATTCTGGTATGCTTTATAGCCACGTTGGCATAGTCACAGAATTGTATGATCACACAAATGTCGAGGAATCAAAATTTGGTTTTACCGGTTTTCTCAATAGCGGTATTTCTTCATATTCTCAGGAAGTAAGAAAGGAATTGGTTTTAAAGCAATTAGCTTCACTTTTAGGAAATCAAATCTTAAACTTCATTTCATACGATGATAAAGTGTGGACTGATGAGTATATATCAGGAGGTCCTCAAAAAATTCAAAGGCCTCACCAACATAACGGACACCCCCTTCTTCAAGAAAGCTATATGAATGGTAAATTATATTTTTCTGGTACTGAAACAGCCACGCAATTTGGTGGATATATGGAAGGTGCTATTATATCCGCAATTAATGTGGCAGAAAAAATTAAATCCCGTTTTTAAAGTCCTTTTTTACCTTAATCCTGCATTTATACTGGCCAAAGCACCATTGCCTGGGCATAAATCTTCTTTTTTAAGCGTGTTTAATGGTCGGTCACAGGTGTTAACCAACTCATGTAAATCCATAGCCCCTTGATTTAAATATAAAAGACCTGTTATGATTTCATTCTTTTCTCTTGCCTGATGTACCGCTTTCATAGCAGAAAAACGATCTAAAGGATCCCAGTCACTATCTAATTTGTTGAATTGTAATAACGATCCATCATGTAATTTTATGGCGTGTTTTTCACCTGATTCATAGGTAGTTGTTATTTCCTCCATTTCTGGAACAAAATCAAAAGTACCGGTGGCTTCTAAATGATCTCTTACAAAATCGTAAGATTTAGTGGAGCCCTTATTATTATTAAAAGTTACACAAGGGGAAATGACGTTAATAAAGGCAAATCCATTGTGCGCCATTGCCGCTTTTATAAGTGGAATGAGTTGTCTTTTATCGCCTGAAAAACTCTGAGCAACAAAAGTGGCACCTAATTCAATGGCTAGTCCGCATAAATCAATGGCCTGGAATTGGTTTACAATGCCTGCTTTACTTATTGATCCATTGTCAGCAGTGGCGGAATCTTGCCCTTTTGTTAACCCGTAACATCCATTATTCATAACAATGTAAATCATTTTAAGATTTCTGCGGATTACATGGACAAATTGCCCCATACCAATAGAGGCGGTATCACCATCACCGGAAACACCAAGATATATTAAGTCTTTATTGGCCATATTTGCTCCGGTGGCGACAGAGGGCATTCTTCCATGTACACTATTGAATCCATGTGAATTCCCAAGAAAATAGGTTGGCGTTTTCGATGAACATCCAATACCTGATAACTTGGCTAACTTATGAGGTTCAATATTCATTTCAAAGGCTGATTGTATGATGGCAGCACTGATAGAATCATGGCCACAGCCTGCACATAGCGTCGATAAAGCACCTTCGTAATAGGAGAGGGTGTAACCTAGTTTGTTCTTTGGTAAATCAGGATGTCTGAATTTTGGTTTGATGAAGGTCATACAGTGGTATATTTTTCAACTCTTTCTAATGAATGAGTAATCTGATGAACAATATTGGTGGCAGTTATAGGTAATCCATCGTAATTTAAAACGGAAATGAGTTTTTCAGCGGAAATACCCAGTTCAATCATAATAAGGCTTTTCATTTGGGCATCTCTATTTTGTTCTACGATGAAAATAAATTTATGATCTTTTAGGAAATCAATAGCTATCTGGTCAAAGGGGAATGATTTTATACGAAGGCCATCCATTAAAAATTTCTCCTCTTTTAACATATCCATGGCTTCTTCAGCAGCATATTGTGAAGTTCCAAAAAATAAGATACCGTATTCTGAATTATTTTCTACCTGATATAATTGTGAAGACGGAACATATTCTCTGGCTGTAACCCATTTTTTGACCAATCGATCCATATTTCTTTGATATGCAGGACTATTTTCCGTGTAAGCAGCATATTCATCTCTTGATGTTCCCCTTGTGAAAAAGGAACCCTTGGTTGGGTGAGTGCCTGGAATCGTTCTATAGGTGATTCCATCATTATCAACATCCAAATACCTTCCAAATCGCTGAATTTCTTCTAAATCATCATAATCCAGGACTTTTCCTCTTTGATATTCTTTAGAATCATCCCATGAGAATGGTTCAGAAATGTGATCATTCATCCCTAAATCTAAATCGGTCATGAGAATTACAGGAGTTTGCAGTTGCTCTGATAAATCAAATGCGGTAGCGGTTAAATCAAAACATTCTTTTGGAGTGGATGGGAATAATAAAATATGTCTGGTATCTCCATGTGAAGCATACGCTGC
>JAUMBJ010000057.1:0-2254 GCA_032115755.1 Saprospiraceae bacterium | reverse complement strand
CTCTTATAAAAAAAAATTTTATTATTTATAAAAATAAAATACAAAATCTAATTTTATTATCATATGAAAATTATTGAAAATATACTAGGATGGTTGTATATGCAAAAAATGAAACCCGCACTCAAGGTTGCAGAAAAAATGCTTGACGATCCTGAATATAAAGCGCAGATGGAAAAAGTACGTTATCATAATGAAAAACTTGCAGCATATTTAAAAAATTGGTGCAAGCACTATCCCGATGATCCTTTATGCAATAAGTCAAGACGAAAATAATTCAGGATATATCCAGGAATCTGCATTGGAAGATATATAAGTATGCTCTACCAGCACCTCAATTTATCAAAATAATAAAGTTATACAACACATATGGAAAGCTGGGATATGGATAAACGTATTAACGAATTGCTAAGTCGAAAATGGGCATTGCTTACCCGGAAAAATGTCAAGGCTATTGGGAATAGTTATCCCGGTGTATATATACTCGCCTATACTGAAAAAGATATTAAAGATCAAGTGCCTGCTTTGCATGATGTTTATTACATAGGCATGAGCAATGCGAAAGCAGGTTTACAAAGCCGCTTAAATCAGTTTATGGATGGTATTGAAAAAGGAAAAGGACATAGTGCAGGCAATCGATTTTTCAAGAAAATAAATAATGGAATTCCATATAGCGGTTCATCCAAAAAAGAAAAACTGTATTTCTGTGCATTAACCATCGAGACCAATGGATATAAAGAAACCAGAACGCCTGAGGATTTGAGGATGATGGGGGAAATCTGCAGATTGGAGTATTATTTAATGGCAAAATTCAAATCTCAATTTGGATCAAAAACATTATCTGAAGTTAACAATTACGGAGAACCTGAGTTGAATAAGAAATGATCTTATTAAACAATTAGGTAAAAAATTAAACGCATAAATCCCAAATGTACGACTTCATTGGTGATATCCACGGTCATGCCAGAAAGCTCGAAGCCCTGTTAAAAAAGTTGGGGTATCTGAAAAGGGGAGGGGTGTATCGCCATCCAGAACGCAAAGCGTTTTTTATAGGTGATTACATCGACCGGGGGCCTAATAGTAGGAAAGTGCTACGCATAGTGCACAATATGGTTAACAATGACCAGGCAATAGCCCTCATGGGCAACCATGAGTTTAATGCGCTTTGCTTCCATTTTCCTGAGAGAACCGGCGGTCACCTCAGACCACATAGCATCAATAACATCTTACAACATTACAAGACACTGCTTTCCTTCAAAAAGTATCAGTCAGAGTATAACGACTTCCTAAACTGGTTTGCTACATTGCCTCTTTTTTACGAAACGGACTCTTTCCGGGCGGTTCATGCTGCCTGGCACACAGAGAGTATTTCATATCTGCAAAAGTATCTGACCAATGCGATGTTGTCAGAGAGTCAGTTTTACGAGGCTTCCGATGAAAATACACCCTTATTTCAGGCTGTAGAACATGTACTCAAGGGTATTGAAGTGCACCTGGGGGGTGTTACATTCAAGGATAAGGACGGTCATCCGCGTGAGCATGCACGTATTAAATGGTGGCATGAGCTACACGAGCCTACACTGAAAAATAAAGGTATCTTCCATCATGGTTCCCATGAGGATTTGCCCTATCAAATGCTGGATTATTCCGATTGGTACCATCCTAACGAAAAGCCCGTTTTCTTCGGCCATTACTGGTGGAGAGGGACTCCGGACCCATATCTGATTTCTGATAATGTTTGCTGCCTGGACTTCAGTATTGCAGAAAAAGGACACCTGATGGCGTATCGATATGATGGCGAACAAAAACTGGAGCCATCTAAAATTGTTTTTGTCTGATGCTATAATACATCATAACATAAACAACTATTGTTCAAAAGATTGTATCTAAATTCACACTCCCTTACCTGATTTTTTAAATGATACACTATGCCAAAAACCATCCGACTTATTGCTGATGATTCTTTTGAGGAAGTGATTAAAATCAATAAATGGTACTTCCGCAGAGGCTTTTCAATCCGGACAGAGTATGAAACAGTGGAAAATATAATTCTGGATGGGGGCGTTTGTCAGTGGGAAGTTCGGGGCACCCATCTGGTGGTGGAAATTCCTCATGAGAAGTTTGTCATCGATTTGTTCGACTATCCAGATATGATTGAACTATCCATAAGATATTTTAGACCGTACGGAACTACCTTCTACATGAATGATCAACCTATTCTATTTTATTCCGACAAGGAATTGGATTTTTTTGAATT
>JAUMBJ010000056.1:0-13775 GCA_032115755.1 Saprospiraceae bacterium | reverse complement strand
GATTCGTCCGGTTTTTTTATGCTTTTTTTATGATGGCTTTATTTACCAAAGGTATAATCACATGTATCCAATTTGTCGCCGGTAGGTGAATACAAACGGAATTAGTATATTTGCAAATTAATTATATGTTGATGGCAAGTCAAAACCGACCTACTTTTTTTTATGCCACGGTTTCTGTTACCATTGTCCTGGTACTGACATCTATATTTCTTACATTGTTTCTCCATGCAAATCATATAACTGATATTGTAAAGCAAAATCTTAATATTCTCGTTGAGGTTCAAGATGTGATGCCAGCAGCTGAAATAAATCGATTACAAAAAATAATTATTTCTAAAAAAGGCGTTATACCTTCAAGTCTGGAGTTTGTAAGCAAAGAGAAAGCACTTGAATATATGTCCAAGGAGCTCACTCAATTGTCACAGGAAATTGAAAATCCCTTTAGGAACCTTATTAAATTTAACCTGCGCGCGGATTATTATAGCGATCAGTACATTAAGCAAATCCAGCAGGACCTTGAATTTGAAAAGGGTGTTATTGGTCTTTATTATGAAAATGATAGTATTGATGTTATAAAAGCCAATATCAATCAAGTTAGTTACATTATTCTTGGACTGACTACAATTTTTATTTTTTTAACATTGGCTATTATTTTTAATACAATCAGATTAACCTTGTTTGCTGACATCAAATTTATTCGAACTATGCAAATAGTTGGAGCAGAGAATAGGTTTATTACAGGGCCGTATTATATTTCTGCTTTTAAAATGAGTATGGTTGCTAATTTGATAATTCTACTGGTACTTGGGGTACTTTATTATTATGGTATTTTTTACAATGCTATTATTGGTGAAATACTAAATCCGTTGTTGTTATTGCTGACATGGGGTTTGTGTTTTGTATTAGCTTTATTTATAACTTTGGGATCGACCTATTGGGTTATCCATAAATTTTTAAAAGATCATTATTAATTATATCCAATCATTATGGCACAGATTAAAAAACCTGCAGGCAATGCAGGAGGCAACACGCAGACTTCATTGTTGTTCGGAAAAAGGAATTATCTCTTTTTCATAGCAGGGGTAGTACTTATTTTTATCGGTTTTATAGCTATGGCTGGAGGTAGTATGCCATCTCCCGATGTATGGGATGAATCTTTGATTTATGCTCCTGTGAGAATTACAGTTGCTCCAATTTTAATTCTGTCCGGACTTGTACTCTGCGGAGTTTCAATTTTTGTAAAGAACAAGTAGTGAAAGAAATAATAGACGCTATTATTCTTGGTATTGTCCAAGGATTGACAGAGTTTTTGCCTGTAAGTAGCAGTGGACATTTGGAGTTAATGAAATTTATTCTTGGCGACACAGCAATTCCAGAAGAGAGCTTACTTATGACAGTTGTGCTTCATTTTGCAACAGCGTTAGCTACAACAGTTGTATTCAGAAAAGAGCTCTTGACTATCATTAAAGGTGTTTTTCAAAAGGATAATATTGAGGATCGACAGTTTGCTGGCAAAATCATTGTCTCTATGATTCCGGCAGTATTTGTTGGACTTATGTTTGAAAAGGAAATTGAGACTTTATTCAGTCAAAATATTCTATTGGTGTGTGCTATGTTATTGGTGACCGCAGCCTTATTATTTTATGCATCCTTCCAGCATGGTAGGGAATTGCCTGTAACTTTCAAATCTTCTTTTCTTATCGGTCTAGCACAGGCAGTTGCTATACTACCTGGAGTAAGTCGGTCAGGCGCTACCATATCTGCTGCGCTTATCCTGGGTGTAGACCGAAAAAATGCAGCAAGTTTTTCATTTTTGATGGTTATTCCATTAATATTTGGGAAAATGGCTAAGGACATAATGGATGGGACGCTGGCCACTACTTCTGTAAATATCCCTGCGATGTTGGCCGGCTTTGTAATGGCCTTCCTGTCGGGATATATGGCTTGTACGTGGATGATAAAAATTGTTCGAAACAGTAGGTTGCAGGTTTTTGCATGGTATTGCGTGATCGTCGCCTTGTTGGGCTTTGCTTACATCTTTATATAGTTCATGATTACGCAGATTCTGACTAAAAATAGCAGTGAAAATCATTTTGATTTTAACGAAGGTGTACTCATTCTTGTCGATAAACCCGCTGAATGGACGTCTTTTGATGTTGTTAATAAGATAAGATTCAAACTGAAGTATGCACTTGGTGTGAAAAAGATTAAAGTGGGTCATGCTGGCACACTTGATCCTCTGGCTACCGGATTACTTCTTATATGTACAGGGAAATACACAAAATTATTGGATGAGCTGCAAGGAATGTCTAAAGTATATTCTGGTATTATTCAGCTTGGTGCCACTACACCTACCTTTGATCAGGAGAGTGATCCGGATCAAATTTTTCCGGTTGATCATATTTCGGAAGAAGCTGTAGCCAAAGTTACTCAAGCGTATATTGGGGCCTACGCTCAATTTCCGCCTATTTATTCTGCAATCAAGCAAAAGGGCCAAAAGCTTTACCAGCTTGCAAGGCGTGGCATAGATATTGAATTGAAACCTCGACAAGTTATTATTCATGATTTTGTGTCAGAATTTAAGGGAAATCACCAAATCGATTTTACTGTAGATTGCGGTAAAGGTACCTATATCAGATCACTCGCGCATGATGTGGGTAAAAGCCTTGGTTCAGGGGCCTACTTAGCTTATTTGAGACGTGAAAGCATCGGTATTTATCATGTGGATCAGGCCATGAACCTTGATGAAATCATCAACTTTATCGAAAATCAAGGCTCCTTAAAACGCTAATTTTATTTTTAATTATTGTTGTAGTCCATTTTTTATGGGCAAATTTATCATGAATAAGTCAATGTCAATAGTTGATTTATTTTAAAGAGAACATTAGCATATTATAAAATTTTGTAATTTTATAGGATACATAAATTTGTAAAGATGAGTTCAATGATAACAAATATTATGGACAAGGCCATTTGTCTTATTTTAGGTGGAGGGGCTGGTTCTCGGTTATATCCCCTTACAAAAGAACGGTCAAAACCTGCTGTACCGGTTGGTGGAAAATACAGGCTAATAGATATTCCGATATCAAATTGTATGAATTCCGGACTCTACAGGATTTTTGTGTTGACACAGTACAATTCTGCTTCGCTTAATAAGCATATAAAAAATTCTTTTCATTTTGATCATTTTTCAAATGGCTTTGTAGATATTTTAGCAGCAGAACAAACGGCAAAGAATATGAACTGGTTCCAGGGTACAGCAGATGCTGTAAGGCAATCCGTCAGAAACTTTGCTTACTATGATTTTGAATATATTCTGATTTTATCAGGTGACCAGTTGTACCAAATGGACTTCAAGGAAATGCTGGAACGCCATGTCGATCAAGCTGCAGACGTTAGTATAGCAACCATCCCTGTATTGGCACATGATGCTACCTCTTTTGGCATTATGAAAGTAAATGCAAATGGGCAAATCGAAAAGTTTATTGAAAAACCCAAGATGGAAATTCTTGAAGATTGGAAATCTGATGTTGCGCCAAGTTTAAGTCAACAGGGCAAGCATTTTCTGGCCTCCATGGGTATTTATATTTTTAGCCGTAAAGCATTAAGAGTATTGCTAAATGAAAATCCGGATGCTGTAGATTTTGGTAAGGAATTGATTCCTGACTCTATCCATCGAGGAATGAAAGTATTGAGTTATGCCTATGACGGTTATTGGACGGATATAGGTGATATCAAATCGTTTTTTGAAGCTAATATTGCTTTAACAAAAGATATTCCTGAATTTAATCTTTTTGATAATGAAAATAAAATATACACGCGTCCACGATTACTACCACCGGCTAAATTTTCAGGTGTAACTTTTACCAATGCTATAGTTGCCGAAGCCAGCATTATAAATGCGCGTTTAGTGGAAAATGCTGTGATTGGGATCAGATCACGAATTGGATTTGGGACAGTCATTAAAAATGCATACATCATGGGGAATGACTATTTCGAATCTCTTGATTTGTTGCAAAATCAATCTGCCGTACCATTGGGAATCGGCCAAGATTGCTATATAGAAAATGCCATCATTGACAAACACGCCCGTATAGGAAATCACGTAGTTATCAGGGGGCATGAGCATTTGAATGACGAAGAACATGAACATTATGTGATAAAAAAGGGTATAGTCGTCTTAAATAAGGATGCTATTATTTCAGACGGAACTATCATTGGATATAAAGGGTAATGAACTATCTGGCCCAAAAACTGGTAATGATACTGCACGCTACAGCAGCGTTGAGGGATTCTGCCAATTTTGATTTTATACCTGGAATATTTATTTTTTCAGAACATAAAATTGCATTTTCAGGATGTATACCTTTCCCTTCATTACCTATTACCAGAATTCCCTTTTGAGGCAATTTTATATCATATATTGACGTTCCTTCCATAAAAGTGCCCATGATTACATGTTCTTTAAGGTCTTTGTGTAAAATATGAAGGTTCGATGTGCCAATATCCACATTACTGATGCTTCCCATGCTGGATTGGATAGTCTTGGGATTAAAAAAATCTGCACTGCCAACCGATCTGATGACAGCATCAATACCAAACCAGTCCGCTACGCGTAATATGGTGCCAACATTACCTGGATCCTGTACATCATCAAGAAATATGATTTTACTTTTTTTATTAAAATATCCTATGGATGGTTCTGTTGGCTTTTCGAATAATGCCACGACGGGGGAGGGGTTTTTGAAAAAAGAAATTTGCTTGATTTCTGATTCTTCCGTCATATGCACAAGATGTCCAAAGCCATTATTTGTGAAAAACTGTATTAGATTTGGAGATGTTGTATATAATGCTTCCGCTTTGAATCTGCCGTTAAGTAATAATTCAATAACCGTTTTTTCGCCTTCGGCCGTAAATTTGTTATATTTTTGTCTGAACTTTTGTTGGTCCAGAGATTTTATCAGTTTAATTTTTTCTTTTGATAACAATGCACTGTTTTTTAAGTAAATACAAACAAAGTCTATTTATCCACAAAAGTAAGATTTTATTGGGGATACTGTTTGTCTTGCTGCTTGCTTCCTGTCAGACATCGCGATATTTGCAACCTGATGCAGTATTACTAAAAAAAAACCGTATCGTATTTAAATCTGGAAATACATATGAGAATCAGTCTCAATTGAAGGATCAGATACTTACACTCATCCGGCAAAAGCCAAATGAAAAGTTATTTTTCTTTATTCCCCGCGAATGGATTTGGTTGGTAAATTCTGAACCGCAGGACACTACGTGGCTGGATGAAGGCCTAAGAAGCCTGGGACAGGTACCAGAATACTATAATGAATCTTTAGCTACAAGCACCGCTGAGCAAATTCAAAATTTTCTGAGGTTTGAGAAAGGATATTATGAGGCTAAGGCAGATTTTATTGTAAATGATAAGGTTAAGCGATTTGTTTTTACTAATGCAGAGGGCACGCATATATCTACCACATCCAGTGCATATGTGGATTACATCATTGATACTGGACCCAGATACACCATAAAATCTGTAACTTATGATTCTGAGGATGTGGCGCTTTTGGAATTAGTCACTAAAAATGTTGAAGATTCATATATTAAAAAAGGCAGCTATTTTGATGTTTCTGCTTTCAACCTGGAAAAAAGCCGCATCACGATGGCAGCACAAAATCAAGGTTACTTTGATTTCAATGCCAATTATATCGATGTTGTAGCAGACAGTAGTATGATTACCAAAGAGCTTGATATTTATATTGACCTGGTTTTACCCGAAAATAAATCTTTTCATAAAAAATATACTATCGGAAATATCAATGTTTATTCAGACTTCATGAAGGAAAGAATAAATCCAACCTATAATGTATCAGATACCTTAGATTTACGGTTATACAGTCAGTCTGTATCATCGCTTATCAGGCCTTCGGTATTGCGTGAATCTATCTTTTTGAAGTCGGGGCAATTTTATAATCGTGAAAATAGGCAAAAAACCTTTAAAAAGTTAAGCGCACTCACCGCTTACAGGTTTATAAATATTTTGCCTGTTCCGAATGCTCAGCATGATACTGTGGTGGATATGACGATTAACTTGACACCACATCAATACAAGTGGATCAGGGAGTGGGATCTCGAAGGTTACTATAGCAGTTTTAATATTAACCAATTATTAGGGGCGTCTGTTTCAGGGATTCTTCAAAATCGAAATTTCTTAAAAGGTTCTGAAAATTTTAGTATTAAAGGACAATTAGGCTTAGGTTTGACGATAGGTAAAGAAGCTGGACAATCATGGACAGCCAAGCCTCAATCGAGAAATATTTTACTTGAGTCAAATTTACAAATACCTACACATCTTGATTTTTTGGGTTTAGGTAGGTTGTTTGGTACCTCTGGGTTGATCCGACGTAAATTTTATGAAGATTTTAATGATGGTGTCAAAACAAATATAAGTGCAGGTTTTAATTCGCTAAGTTTTATAAATTTTTATTCGTTTAATTCTATTAATGCAACATTTGGCTACGATTATGCTTCTCCTTCGGGACATAGGTATATATTTCGTCCTATGAGTATTAATTTTGATCAGTATGCAATTCAGGATAGCACAAGATTTTTAAATAACCCAATTATATTTCTGCAATTCAGAGATGTACTTGGATCAGGGCTTCTATTTAGAGACTTGACCTATATATATAATAAGCCAAAGAACAGAGCCGGTAATTCGCTTGTATTCATCAATAATCTTGAATTTTCAGGATTGGAAGTATTTGTGGCTAATCAATTTGTGAATCTCCTTAATGGCAGTAATGAGGAATGGAAACTTAATTATGGATCTGAAAAATCTATTTCATTTGCCAAGTATATTAAGTATGAGCTTGATTTTAGATTTTACAGGGAGTTTTCTAAAAATAGTGTTTTGGCATTTCGTTTTAATACAGGTGCAGCAGTTCCCTATGGTGACATTAAAGTAGTACCTTTTATAAAGCAATTCGGTCTTGGAGGTCCAAATAGTATGAGGGCATGGAATATTCGACAGGTAGGTCCTGGCAGTTATGTAGATCCGCTCATAAAAATAAAAGAAATTCCAGATTTAAATATTTATATTCAACAGGGCGATGTTAAGCTGGAGACAAATCTGGAATATAGATTCAAAATATTTTTAATATTTGATGGTGCTTTGTTTGTGGATGTTGGAAATGTTTGGAATCTTCGGCCTGATCCGCTTTTGAAAGGAGCAGCTTTGGACAAAGATTTTTTGAACAGCCTCGCTGTTGGAGCAGGATATGGTATCAGACTAAATTTTGGTTTTTTCAATATTCGTTTTGATGCTGGTTATAAAATAAGGAGTCCCTATAGGGATAGTTTTCTGCAGCGTAACTGGTACTCGTGGAGAGAAATTACTTCTCAGGGAATTGGCAATATCCAGGTGGCAGTAAACTATCCATTCTAGCCATTTATAGTGGACATTGCCGCTATTCAATGCAGTTGCGACATTCAAAATCTTTAACATTGATTTTTTGGGAGATTGGTCCTTATGATGCTGTAGCATCAAGTAATTATAATTTCTTCTAAGGGGTGATGTGTTTTTGGGAGATTGTTGATATGCTAGTCTTTTTAAGCAAAGTAGATTGTATGGCAAAAAAAAAGCCCGTGAAGACGAAAACACGGGCATTACTCAATTTAATAACCAAAACTCATATTAATAATAATTCAAATACCATGCCAAAATATCCTTTTTTAATATAATATGTAATATTATCATAAGCAGAATAGTATTTTTAATAAATTTTTATCATAGGTTTATTTGCACTATATGCAATAAAAAAAGCCTGTGACTTTGGGCCACAGGCTTCATGTAAGATTGAGTTGAGTAAATCCTTATTGGGCTTCAATAATGCCTGATCCGGCATTACTGCCGCTAACTAATATCGCTGTAACTATACACAGAACGAAAAGAGTAGCTGCTAAGATCCATGTAATTTTTTCTACAAAATCTGTAGATTTTGCCGCTCCAAACATTTGATTGGCCGCAGCACCACCAAAATTGGAGTCAACACCTCCTCCTTTGGGATTCTGAATCAATACAATAGCCATTAATAAAACACAATTAATTGCGATTAAAATAGTCAAAGCAGTTGTCATATATTTATTTTATGCTTTTAAGAGAGCGCAAAGAAAGTAACTTTTTGCTAAAAAATCAATAAAAATTAGAAAAATATATCAAAGCGAACAAAGTAATCTTAAAGTTGGTGATTGAATACTGTTGGAATTATTGCCTGCGCGATCTCGTATACTTACTTTGTATGAGATTTCATTAAAAGCTGGACAACCAAAATTGTCAAGACAGCAATTGGGATTTTGAGGTGCAATACAGCATGAGCTGTAAACGGTTACCCATATTTTGCCAGCAATTCCGTTTCCGGATCCTTGTTCTGGTACTTTAGGGGCTTTATATGCACTTACAAGTGTTTTTGTTCTGCTGTCTTCAATGAAGATGTTCTCTTGAGTATCAGAGCCGAAATCGCCATCCCCGTCGGTAAAATGAATAATAAGCAGTATAGAATCATTATTGATGCTGCCCTGATACATTTCTCCTTTTGAGATTTCAATTTTCTCAATGCTTGGAATATTGGAAAAGTCATTGGTGGAACTGCAGCTTTTAAAGACAACCAATACAACTGCTCCAACCAGAAGGTGGAATAAGTTAAGCTTAGAAGCCAGTTTGTGCATCATAAATATTCTAATTACCTCAAAAGTAATTCATAATTGGGGTTATAAGTTTAATTTTACGGTAATTATTTTGATGAATTCTTTATGGCTGAGTTAACTGCTACTTTGTTGAGAAACAAACTTCTTGAACTTAAGACAAATCCGGAGATGTTTGAAGGTGTAGCGCTGGATATTTTCAGATGGCAATATGCAAATAATGCGACTTACAGGAAGTTTTGTCTGTGTCTTGGAATCTCACCCATCCAAGTGCAATCATATGATAAAATACCTTTATTGCCCATTACTGCCTTTAAATACAATATCGTAAAGACCGGACAATGGCAACAAGAAACTGTTTTTAAAAGTAGTGGGACCACTATGCTAAATAGGTCAACCCATTACGTTAGGTCGTTGCAGTGGTATAGAGATATAGCTTTGTCTATCTGGGAAGATACCTTTGGCAGTCTTCAGGATGTTGTTATACTAGCATTGCTACCCGGGTACCTGGAAAGAGGGGAATCATCACTTGTGGCGATGGTAGATTACTTTGTAAGTTTAGGTAATACCGTTTATAGTGGATTTTATTTAAGTGATATTGACAAACTTTTG
Organism: Saprospiraceae bacterium; assembly: GCA_032115755.1. Classification (GTDB taxonomy): domain Bacteria; phylum Bacteroidota; class Bacteroidia; order Chitinophagales; family Saprospiraceae; genus OLB9. Next base: position 4,451 of record JAUMBJ010000056.1, on the reverse strand, counting down.
GATATGCTAATTCGAAGTACTCAAGAGGGAAAGAAAACAGTCCTTCTTGGGGTGAGTTACGCGCTTCTTCAGGTTGCAGAAAACTATGACCTGAATTTTCCGGAACTTTTAGTAATAGAAACTGGTGGTATGAAAGGATTGCGTGAAGACATGTTAAAGGAAGATTTATTTGTAGAATTGAGACGAGGATTTGGAACGCACCACGTTTATTCAGAGTATGGTATGACTGAATTGTTTAGCCAGTCTTATACCGGTGGTGGTATAGAATTTAACATGTCATGGCCTCAGCAGTTTGTGATCCGGCAAATAAATGATCCTTTATCTTCGGAGAAATCTGGAAAACAAGGCTTGCTAGGTTGCATTGATTTGTCTAATCTGGATACGTGTTCATTTATATTGACAGAAGATACAGGTAGATTGCTTTCGCCCCGCACTTTTGAATGGATGGGTCGACTGGATCAAGCTGAAATTCGTGGTTGTAATTTGCTTGTTGAGGATTTAATGTGATATGAATTGTCCTCAAAATCACCTGGTAAGATTTTTCTGCTAAATTGGGAAAATGATTGAATTGATAATGCCTATGTTATTAAACATTCTAGCAATAAAATTCTACAAAACAAAAAACTATCGGATTAAAGTTTTTAAAAGGAAAAATATTTTACTTTAATTTGTTGTGTCAACATTTATTGGTAAAATTCAATGTGGTTTTTATTTTATTTACCTCTGTTTTTAAGATGTGATGAAATAATTAAGAATATACAAGGTGTTAATGTTCAGGTGTTTCGGATATACATTTATGCTTATCGTATCTTTAAAATAGATATCAATAATAACCCAAAAAGACTCGAATACTTTAATTGAATAAAAAAATGAGGAATGAAATATGTATTTAGGGCTTTTATAATTTTTCAAATATTACAATTGAGTTTGACGGCCTTTAGTCAGCAGGATTCAATCCAAATAAAGATTGCAGATGAAAAGACCAAAGAGCCTTTAATCAACGTAACTGTAAATGTTTTAGGAAAGGTCCTGTATTCAGATTTCGAAGGTGTGGTTTCTTTTTACACGGAAAAATTTCCAATTGAAATAAGACTGTCTTATATCGGGTATCAGGACAAGAAATTTGAACTCTATCGTAACAGCGAAAATGTGCTGGACGTTTTTATGTCATCTGCTGAAGTTTGGCTCGATATTGTCTCTGTAACGGGAAGCAGATACGAGCAAAATATCGCTGCGGCGCCAGTAAGTATTGATGTTTTAAAACCTGATTTGATCAGGTCAGTGAATACCGTAAATGCAAGCACTGTGCTGAACAAACTGCCCGGAGTTCAGGTTATTGACGGGCAGGCCAATATAAGAGGGGGGTCAGGATATTCCTATGGGGCAGGCAGTAGGGTGATGTTGCTCGTAGATGATATTCCTGCGCTGCAAATGGATGCTGGTTTTCCAAATTGGAGCGATATACCGGTTGAAGCATTATCACAGGTTGAAGTACTTAAAGGAGCTTCATCAGCATTGTATGGATCTTCGGCCTTAAATGGCATTATCAATTTCCGTACCTCTTACGCTACGTCTGATCCGGAAACAAGAATAGGGGTGTCTGCTACTAATTTTCACAGTCCCTCTGACCCGCTAAAAAAATGGTGGAAGGATTCTACTTTTCGTTACCAGACTAATTTTAATTTCGTACACAAGCAAAAATTCAATAAACTTGATGTTGTTGTATCCGGATTTTATAACAAACTTAATGGTTTTTTAAAGGACACTGAAGAGCAACGGGGTAGGTTGTATTTAAATACCAGATATAGATTGACAGAACGTTTATCTTTTGGTTTGGCAATTAATACTAATCTGGCGGAAGGTTCTGCATATTATATTTGGAAAAATGCAGGTTCAGGAGCAATGCAGGGATTGCCAGGTACCATCTCGCAAAGAAATACCAGACGGATTTATATTGACCCATTTATTCAGTATTATGATACTTATGGAAACCGTCATAAGCTCATTTGGAGGACTTCGGTATTGAAAAATGAAAATGATACTGACCAGTCAAATAGTTCGACAAATCATTATGGCGAATATCAGTTTTTAAAGAACATGGAGCAGATGGGCTTGTCCATGACTGCCGGTTTGGTAGGTATGTGGAATTTTACAAACTCCCAGATTTTGGGTGATACGACATTTAGTGGGTTAAATTATGCTGCCTATGCGCAGCTTGAAAAAAAGCTATTTGAAAAATGGGCATTATCTGGGGGCCTTAGATATGAATATATTCAACAGAAAAGTCCGGCAAATTTTATGGGAATAGTGATTCCAAATGGCATTAAAAGTGACGGCAGAATCATTGGTAGATTGTCGGCAACATATAATCCCTATGAATTTACTTTTCTCAGGGCTTCCTGGGGACAAGGCTACCGTTTTCCGACACTTACGGAACGCTTTGTAACAACCAGTTTTGGAAGTTTTGCCATTTTTGCTAAACCAGACCTCGAACCGGAAACAGGGTGGAGTACGGAAATTGGAATCAAGCAGGGTATTCCAGGTTTTTTAAAGGGTTTTATTGATGCCTCCTTTTTCTTGTCTGAATATGAAGAAATGATTGAATTTACTTTTGTGCCCCCTCCAACACTAGGTTTTCAACCACAAAATGTAGGTAGCATAAGAATAGCGGGATTTGAAGGTAGTATCACAGGACAGGCTGATATTGGAAAATGGAAGGTCAATACATTAACAGGATATACATTCATCCAGCCTGTTTATAAAGATTATAACAGTAATGAAGATATAAGAAAAAGTGTCTCAACGGATAAAAATGTCTTGAAATACAGATCACGTCATCAGTTAAAATCAGATGTAGAGGTGCTTTATAGTAGATTCAAACTCGGTGTATCATTGCAATGGGTGTCTCATGTTGTCAATATTGACCGCGCTTTTGAATCTGTTCCGCCAATAAATTTTGATATTTTTGGAATTGGAGCTTATCGTAGTTTAAATAACAAGGGATATACGCTGCTAGACTTAAGGTTTGCTATAAAGTTTTACACCAACAGTGAACTGACATTAATTGTTAATAATGTCATGAATCAGGAATATACGCTGCGTCCAGCTTTAGTCGAAGCTCCAATTAATACTACACTGCGTTGGGATTATCGCTTTTAATGGTCTAGGTCAAAAGCCTGCCTTTATATATCCCCAACCTTGAGCCTGTCGGTCAAGAATTTCAATGAGGCCGGATTCTACGAATCCAGCTTCCGGCATTACTGCGCTTTTCTGAATATTTTTTTGCTTAAGTGTATTTTCACAGGCCATAAACTGGATATTTTGCTTCGCCAGTTCACGTATTTGATCCCCCATAGTAGTTTTATCAAGGAGTAAAAAATCAATACCCATATTATGGCAAACCACTTCAATCTGCATTTCAGGTCTTGCCTTTTTTATATTTCCCAATTGACGAGTAAGGGCTTTGTGAACCTCTATATCACCTGATGAAAGTTGGAAGACAACTTTATCTTCCTTAATTTGACCAAATGCATTCTGTGTATGCATCGCCAAAAACACAAACATAACAATTACAAGATTTCTCATATTCTTACGATTTTACTAATTATCTAAATTCATAATCAACGCCACTAACCTGTGTAAGCAATTCTGGAGAAGCATCCAGGACTTTTGCATTGCCCGAAATAGTCAGATCTACTGGAGAGTTGACAGAAAGAAACTCTTTAATGCATTGGTGCAAAGTGAAAGATTGAAGTTGAGGTTCTTTGACATTGCGCATACGGCACAGCATATCTTCAGGGTCCCCATCCCTTTCGCAAGCTGCAATGGAATATGTTTTATCTGGATCAAGAGGTATATTGTTAATTTTTATTTCCTCTACGCGCTTTCCGTTTTCACCAAAGGCGCGAAACTTAATTTCCATTCCATTAAATTTGATCATCCAGCCACCGAATCTTTCAGCAGCGTTGGCAGCAAATACATTATTGAGCTCTTTTTCAAGCCATGTCATGATCTGCTTTCCAGTAGCTTTTGCCGTTTTAACTTGACTATCTATGGGAAGCATGTCAAATATATACCCATTCGTTATAGGGATGTTTCCTGTATGATCAGGCGTGGCATGTGGCGGACAAAATCTGAAACCATTGGACAAAATGACATCAATACGTTTACCCAGTTTAAATCTAAGTGCATTGAGAATCAGCGTATCGATAGTGTTTTCAATGACAAAATATCTGTAGAGGGGTTGTTTTGAATATCCGGCTATGGTGTTCATCTCTGCTTTGTATGGTGCTTCCGCCTCTCGGATAATAGCAGATATTTTCTTGTCTTCTGCCAACTTTTTTGGATTAATCTCGATAAAGGAATATTCATCGTTGATGACTTTTCCATCTTTAATCTTTAATTCGAGCTTTCCTATAAAAGATCCGAAAGCTCCTGGTTCGACAACCTTT
>JAUMBJ010000055.1:0-3419 GCA_032115755.1 Saprospiraceae bacterium | reverse complement strand
ATAGTTGGAACTAGATCATCAATTTCTATCCTATTTTTGTAGCGCTAAGGACTGGGCATAATTCACCTCCGTCCATGAACCCCCGTTAACGCATGTAATGCCCTGTTGCTGTAAAAAGTGAGTGGCTTGTCCACTTCGATTTCCTGAAGCACAGCACAATATCAGTGGCTTTTTTAATGCACTGATTTCTTCCAATCTCATGGGTATTTCATTCAGCGGAATGTTGATTGAACCGGCTACATGTCCTCCTGAATATTCTCCCGGAGTTCTTACATCAACAATGGTTCCCTGATTTTCTGTGATTATTTTTTCAAAATTCATAATTAAATAATTTATGCAGCAAAATTACAATTTGCTGAATCACATCTCCGCTACAAATGTTACAATACCAGAAATGATAAAATATTCTTTATTTACACTAATTTTGTCGTCCTAAAAGATATCATGATGCTGGACGCTTTAATTCCTTTGATTACATTAATCGTACTGGAAGTAATTCTGGGTATTGATAATATTATTTTTATATCCATACTTTCAGACAAATTACCTGAAGAAAATCGAAAAAAACTTCGCCTTTATGGAATATTAATGGCTATGGTGATGAGATTAATCTTATTGGGTTTCATTTCCTGGATTTTAAAACTTGACCATGGTTTGTTTACACTATTTGAAATTGAATTTACAGGAAAGGGGTTAATTCTTCTTGCTGGAGGTTTATTTTTAATTTACAAAAGCACCAAGGAGATTTACCAAAAAACGGAAATCGCTATGGAGGAAAAGCCGCATACGACTAGTAAGGCTTCATTTAAAAGCCTGCTCATGGAAATCATTTTATTAGATCTTGTTTTTTCTGTAGACTCTATTATTACGGCAGTCGGTATGGTTAATGAATTGTGGGTTATGTATACGGCTGTAATTGTTACTGTTTTAATCATGCTCATAGCTTCCGGACCAATTAGCAGTTTTATCCGAAAGCATCCATCTTTTAAAATTCTAGCCCTTAGTTTTTTACTGATGATTGGAGTATCACTCATTGCAGAGGGACTGCATTTTGAAATTCCAAAAGGATATATTTATTTCTCCATGGCATTTGCCTTCCTTGTTGACATCATTCAAATAAAAACTGTACCGAAAACAGAAACTATAAAATAAATGCTCGCAATTATAAGTGTATATAATCAATGTATATAGGCAAGCTTTCCAAAAATACTTGGTGTTTGTAAACTGAATCAATATACCTTCAGAGACGTTAATTTAAAACGCAGTAATTCTTTAGATTTTGATCAGTATTTAATTTTTAATGATGCTTAAGTGGCCTTTTTTTTATCATTCCTCCTTTTGTGTCTTTTACACTTGTCATTACCACAAAGGCTGATGGCTCAATTTTTTCAAGCTCCCTATATAGTTTATTGATTTCAAGCCTTGTAATAACAGTATAGATAATGTCCATCTCCTTATTTAATCCCCTTTTACCAAATCCTCGCTTCCCATTATAAATTGTTACTCCCCTGCCGAGTTGATAGATTATCATATCCTTTATTTCTTCACATTTGTTGGATATAATGGTTACTCCAATGTACTCTTCAATACCTTCAGCTATAAAATCTAAAGATTTTGATGCTGATATATAAGTTACCAAAGAATATAACGCTGTATCAATACTGAGAAAGTAAGCTGCAGCTGAAAAAATAATTACATTGATAAAGGTGATTATATCACCCATTGTAGCTCCTAACTTTCTGCTGATAGAAATTGCTAAAACTTCCGTCCCATCTATAACTGCCCCACCCCGGACTGCAAACCCGATTCCGGCCCCCAGAAAGAAACCTCCAAAGATCGCTACGAGCAATTTGTCACTTGTAATTTCAGGAAATTCTATAAATGTCAATGCTACCGCAAGTCCACTTATAGCCACAACAGTTTTTATAGCAAAATCTCTACCGGCTACCTGGTAGGCAAGAAAAACAAATGGTATGTTTATCAATATGATCAATGAAGCAAAAGGAATTTCAAATAATCTATGTAATAGTAGTGATATTCCCGTGGCACCTCCATCAATAAATTGATTTGGAAGAATGAATCCTTTTAATCCAAAAGTTGCAGCAACGATGCCCAATCCGATCAATAGTAGATCCTTTACATAGCTACGCATTACTAAAATCAGCCTTTTCAAACCTTTTGCAATCACATAATCAGAAACTTGATCAGGGTGCATAGTTTTAGCCTGAACACCTGCAAACCCAGTTTTTACGACTAAATCTTTGAGGAAATTCTTCATCTTCATAGGATTCTGCTCATTTGTAATGTGTTAAACTAAATCAGGTAAAACATGATCTTTTTCCTATAACCAATACTGAAACAATTAGTATCTTAAAGACCGAAAAGTTGTGATAAACGCACAACTGGGCCATGGTTAAAAATTTTATCTTGATAAAGTGCTAGAGAATACTCAATTCCGCCCAAAACCAGTGGTCCAATGGTAATATTTTCAATTCCAAATGTAAATTCGCCATACCACCGGTATTCATTACTCCACATGGCACTAATGCCAGAAACAAATTTTATGGGCGTTTTATTTAATCCTGGAATGTGGTCTTCAATAAAACCATTAAAATGATGGCGGTAATGGCCTGTAAAAAATGTAGTTCTAGTACTAAATCTATAAAAAGGCATCAAATTAAATGAGGCAAAGTCAGGGTCAATTGGGTAGGTAAATTCATTTCCTATAATATGAAAATAATCTGCAAAATAGGAAGGCCTACCCCATATATTTGACCCTAACTGCAACTGATAATTTGCATACCCCCACAAACCAGCACCCATATAGGTATCCCGAATTGTAATCATCCCATTGACCCAGGATGAAGAACGTTTATCTAGCGAAAGTCCAAGTCTGTGATCCAATTTAATCTCTGGCCATCGCGAATTATTACGGAATCTTTGATAAGGAAAGCTACTGTAGGTCTGACCGGGTCTCCATCTCAAACTGAGCTTTAGCAAAATGTATGTATTATCATCATATGCAGCAGATGGTACAAATTCATTAGGTATATTTTCAGGGTAGCGAAGACGCGGATAGCTGATACTATATTCCGTTTGCTTCATCATCTCCTGGCGCTTTGTCCATTCCGCCCTTGCATCTATATAGAGACTATTGATTATTTCCTGACGATAGCCTAAGGTTATATAATCTTTAAGATACAAGCGAATCCGATTTTCTTTATAAAACAAAGAATTGTATGTTGTTCCACGTAAGGAAACAGGATTGCGCTCATCAAACTGCACTGCAGCCCTACCTATATGAAAATACCATTCTCCAAGTGTAACATTGTCAAACCTGTAATTAACATGTAGTGCAGGTTTGATGACATTATCTGAAAATCCTTGCCTATATATTGGATTAATAACAAGTCTTTTGT
>JAUMBJ010000054.1:0-2310 GCA_032115755.1 Saprospiraceae bacterium | reverse complement strand
GGGTTCCAGAATATTTTATGTAGGATTACATTTTGCCACTTCACTAAAGGGTGTGACGAATAAATTGAGAACCCACCACTAACTGGATACCTTTATTTAAGAGGTTATAAATCATCCAACAGTATAGTCAACATAGGAAGCCATATCTGAAGAATTACTGCTGCAAATCCTGCTGGGCAATTTTTTACTTTTCTGCATGGATTCCGTATGTATTTTGGTTGTTGTCTTTAAATATTGCTTTATGCGGCGGATAATAGGTTGTTACAGCAAGTAATACCCCAATGCCTGAGAAAAAAACCAGACTTATTCTAGAGACGATGGCACCATAATCTTTCTGTTCAAAAAGGTAGTAAGCTAGATATTGGCATAGTATAGCGCCCAAAACGTACGCACCAATATCCAACCAAAAAATATCTTTTCCAGCGATCCAGGTATATCCATAATAGACGATTAATATCGTCATTTCGAAGGCGATAATTCCAAGGATCTTTGCCAAGAAATAATTATTAACTTGGCTTTGCAGATATATAGATTCCACTAACGAAAATAAAATAAGTGACCAATATCCTAATTTTAAATGCTCCCACAGACTTTCATTGACTGGGGCGATACTTCCTATTATTTTTGAATGATTTGTCCAGGCATATAGATAATGCCATAAAAACCCCAATACGACTATGGCTATGATGCCTGCTAATCTCCAATCTTTAATATCTGTCATCATAGGTCTTAAATTTTATACACTTTCGTAACTTATTTCATAAAAGAATCATTTTACTAGTGACTCATATAAAACACGATTACATTCCATGTTGCTTGGCATACAAACGTAGGTATGGAGAGTGTTTCTCCATGATAGATGGTTTGTCATGCGTTGGACTTATGAAGTTCTCAATATCTTTTCTATCTTTTTTCCATTAGCTAATTCATCTACCAATTTATCAAGATATCTGACTTGTTTCGTCAATGGGTTTTCAATGTCTTCAATCCTATAGCCACAAATAGTGCCTTTAATCAAACCAGCATTAGGGTGAAGCTTTGCTCTTTTAAAAAATGTTTCGAAAGTTGCGTTTTCGTTGATAAGCTCATGTATTTTATGTTCGTCAAAACCTGTGAGCCATTCAATAACTTGATGTAGCTCTTCCATGGTCCTCCCTTTTTTTTGAACTTTAGTAATGTAGTGAGGATATACGGAAGCAAATGTCATGGTGGCCATTCTTTGGTTGTGTTCTGGAGTGGTATGCATATGATCCTTTAAGTTTTTCGAAGTAGACTTTTGTATATTAAACTTTAATATAGGTTTCTAATCTTGCGTCTGGCAAGCTATTTTCATGTTTCGAAAGTTGCGTTTCCTGAGCAGCAACATATCACCCTGCATTTTTTATGTCAAATGACGTCATAAACTCTTTGTATAATGATGTATCCGGGCAGTTGAAAGGTTAAACTATCTAGAAAGATTCAAGATTTAGCGTCCAGCGTTTACCGAAATAATTGTTGCTTTAATGGCCATATATTAATCCTGCTTACCGGGAAGATACCAACCCAGCCATACACCAACCATCGCATAACTTACAATAGCATCAATGAGGTCAGGCATTGATGGATACGCATACCAAATGGCATTTAAGTAGCTAGTTGTCAACCAGGATACCAGCCCTACGGCCAAAGAAGCCAGCAGAGACGTCTTAATACCAAAATCCTTTACCTGAATCAATAGCCAGCTCAGCAGCAATACAGCCAGTATATCAGAGATTATACCCCGCGCCATACTGGAGAACATATTATTTTCCATTTTTTTGTGGTAAGCAATCTGCGCCCAGGGTTTTCCTATGCTTTCATTGAGTATTTTTTGTGCTTCTTCAGCGGATGAATTTTCAGGATAATTGGGTATAATATAAAAGCCGTCATCTTCAAATTGTGTGCTCAAATAGGCCATAATAGAGTCTTGCTTTGGCGTATATTGATTGGTGCTGGCATGGATATGGAGCACTTGCCAGGATAAAAATTGCCAAAGGAACAGGATGGTGCCGCCAACAACTGAGGCTATGATTAACTTTTTCATGAATTTTTAATTTTTACGATTTATAATATTTTCATGTAAGGCTACAATGAAACTTATTGTAATATATGTTTTTTAGTTGGTATGATGTGTTAAAGATTTAATTTTTTTAGCATTTGGTATGTTATATCTTCATTTACTGCTGTAATGACAATTTGTATTAAAACCTTACTTTTTTTAATTTTTTGGAAAATTAAATAGGTAAGTAAAATTCAATATCTCCTTTAAGTCGCTTGCTTCACATCGCTATC
>JAUMBJ010000053.1:0-2221 GCA_032115755.1 Saprospiraceae bacterium | reverse complement strand
GAACATTAGGATGTTGCCTTACGTGCGCCAATGCTTCGTCAATAGCCAAATAGGCACTGTTACTCTTTGGGCTACATGCCAGATATATGGCTGTTTGAGCCATAATAATCCGCCCTTCGGGCATGCCGATTTGGTGCACTGCCTGAAAACAATTATTCGCCATAAGCAAGGCATTTGGGTTGGCAAGCCCGATATCTTCAGCAGCGAGTATGACCATACGCCGACACAGAAATATAGGATCCTCACCACCTTCAATCATTCTCGCCAAATAATATACCGCTGCATTGGGATCAGATGCCCGGACAGATTTAATAAAAGCGGAAATCAAATCATAATGCTGTTCGCCAGATTTGTCATATAGGGAAAGGTGCTGGTGTATGACATCTGATACCAGTTGATCCGTAATTTGAATATCTTCACTTTCATGAAATTGCTGTACCACCAACTCAAGTATATTATACAATTTCCTGCCATCTCCACCGGAAATTTTTATCATGGCGTCATAAGAAATTATTTTTACTTGTCGTTTTTTCAACCATTCGTCACGAACAAGCGCCTGATCAATCATTAGCCTGAGATCTGAAGCTGAAAGATGTTTAAGTGTATAAATTTGACACCTCGATAATAGGGCAGAAATGACTTCAAAAGATGGATTTTCAGTGGTAGCACCTATTAAAGTTATAACACCTTTTTCTACCGCGCCTAATAGAGCATCCTGTTGCGATTTTGAAAATCTATGTATTTCATCTATAAACAATACCGCACCTCCCTTGCCAAAAAATTGTTGCGATCTGGCACTTTCGATGACCTCACGGATATCCTTTACCCCATTACTGACAGCAGAAAGCTGGTAGAATGGCCTATCAAGATTGGCAGCAAGTATGCCCGCCAGGGTAGTCTTCCCCACCCCAGGTGGGCCCCAGAGTATAATGGATGGTAAACTTCCAGATTCTACTATTTTGCGCAAGGTCCCATTTGGGCCTGCAAGATGTTCCTGACCTATATAATCATCAAGCAGCTGGGGCCGCATACGTTCAGCTAAAGGTATCATATGTGATTCATTGATTCACTAAAATAATGGCCAATCTATCTATTTACACAAATATAGTCCCTTTGCATAAGAATTATATACCAAACGATTGATGGAAATCAAAAAGGAAAGTCATTATTTAGTTTAAAATAATAAATGGCTGGAATCAATCAAAAAAGCCTCCCAAATAGGAGGCTTTTGTCACATTTTACTTAACCGTGAACTCTGATCCTTTTTCTTACTTAACTTTAAAGCTTTTATGGGAAACATTAAAACATTAAAAAAAGTTCAATTTATTTTCTTTTTAATCAAATATACACCATGTTGAATATCGATCAAATCGTAGAGAATATTCGTGAAACTTGTTCTGCAAAATATAGTAAAACTCAAAGTGAAGCCATGAGTGCTTATATGAAAAATCTTTTTCCGTTTTATGGGATAAAATCACCAGAGCGAAAAATAATTCATAAGGAAATCCATCAACATGCACAACTTAAAACACTACAACAAGAGTATGTCAAGATGCTTTGGAATGAACCCCAGCGAGAAATGCAATATCTTGCCATGGATCATATTATCAAATATGTCAAACAACTAAAGCCAGAGGATATGGTATGGTTAGAAAAATGTATACTCACAAAATCCTGGTGGGATTCGGTAGATTTGCTCGCCAGCCATGCTGTAGGATACATTTTCCAAAAATTTCCTGAAACCAGAACTAAATGGCTGTCCAAATGGGAAGACACCCAGGAGATTTGGATTATCCGGACCATGCTGATTTTTCAATTAAAGTATAAACAACAGACAGATTTCCAATTATTAAAACAAATCATTGTTACCTATAGCACCCACCATAATTTTTTTGTCAAAAAAGGTGCTGGTTGGGCATTGAGAGAATATGCTAAAACCAACAAACAAGCTGTAATGCAATTTGTATCATCTCATGACGAACTCTCGAATCTAACCAAAAAAGAAGCACTAAAAAACTTATAAAATGCTTTTTAAAGGGAGGAGATACTGACATCTGTATTATTGACGTCATGTAGAGCGATGTGAAGCAAGCGACTTACAGGACGTCTTGATTTTTTCTTACTTTTTTGATCAAGCAAAAAAGTAAGAAAAGTAAGCTGTGAATACAAAATTCGGTGTAAGTCATTAGCTCGAATGAGAACACCAATGCGGTATGAATGG
>JAUMBJ010000052.1:0-7160 GCA_032115755.1 Saprospiraceae bacterium | reverse complement strand
CCTTCCCAAATGCCTGATTTATCCCATCTTGGATAAAGTAAATGCTGTTCACCATTCCAGTGATTGAAGTCTCCAATGATACAGACTTTAAAGGCATTTGGCGCATAAACGGTAAAATAACAACCAGTTTCACCCTCATGAGTGCCGGTTTGTGCGCCCATTTTTTCATATAGTCTGAAATGTTTTCCAGACTGAAAGAGCGATATATCAAAGTCAGTCATTAATTGACCTGGAATAACTCTATTTTCAGGCATTTTCTTAATATTAGATAGCCAAATTACAATTTATTTGCAATGTAGGAAAACTAGTCGTCTGACATTATAGATGATTGAATTATGTGGCTTAATCACATATTTACCATTCCAGGCCAGGATATGATTTTTGCATATATTGCATTTCAGCAAGGATAAATCCAAGATTTTCGCTGTGGAGTCCTGATTTACCTCCCTGTTGCATAAAGGTATTTTCAGGTATTTTCAGTGACGTTTTAGATATAGTTTGATGAAAAAAGTTTTTTGAACGCTGCTCTATTATATCCAAATCTGGACAAATACCTTTGATATGCATTTCGGATTCAAAAGGTGCAGGAACGAAAAATTCGCCATAATATCTATACAATTCATCCAAAGCCTCCTGCATTTTATGAAAACTTTCCTCTGTACCTTCTGAAAGTCTGACAACCCATTCGGAAGAATATCGCAGGTGATATGAAGCCTCCTTTAAAGATTGTGCAGCTATCTGGGCGATTCGTATATCACTGCTTTTTTGAAGCTCCTGAAGATAAAACATATGGTAGGTATCGAAAATAAACTGACGCATTATGGTTATACCCCAATGACCATTGGGCTGTTCTACTAAAAGTACATGCCTAAAATCCCTTTCCTGACGATGAAATGGGAAGTCATCTTCACTCCATTTATTTTCAGTAAGCTCAGCGGCATATTGGTAGTAATGTCTCGCTTCTCCAATTAGGTCAAGTGCTATATTTGTTAGGGCAATATCCTGCTCAAGTACTGGGCCATGACCACACCAAGCACTAAGTCGCTGTCCCAATATCATAGAATTATCGGCAAGGTATACTACGTATTCCAATAATGGATTGGTAAAATCAGGCTTCATCACATGTGTTTAAGAACATCTGGTAAATCATAGAATGTAGGGTGGCGATAGATTTTATCTTCTGCCGGAGCAAAAAACGGATCTTTATCTTCTGGATCAGATGCTGTAATGTGCTTTGATTCAACTACCCAGATACTAATGCCTTCATTTCGTCTGGTGTAAACATCGCGGGCATTCTCAAGTGCCATCTGTTCATCGGCGGCATGTAAACTACCTACATGTTTGTGATGCAATCCGTTTTTTGAGCGTATAAAGACTTCAAATAAAGGCCAATCTGTCATTTAAATAATTTTTAATGTAGCTTTATAAAAGGAAACCAATTGATAAATTTATCGTCATGCAACAGTCCTTACTTCTTTATTTTTTTGTTTTTCTGCATAAGACAGGGCAGCTTCACGCACCCATGCTCCTTCTTCATGAGCTTTTATTCTTGCCTCCAACCTTATTTTATTGCAAGGTCCATTTCCCTGGACTACTGCCCAAAATTCATCCCAGTTTATAGGACCAAAATCATAATGACCTTTTTCTTCGTTCCACTTAAGTTGGGGATCGGGAATTTTCAAACCAAGAATTTCGGCCTGGGGTACGGTCATATCCACAAACCGTTGACGAAGTTCGTCATTGGAAAATCTTTTTATCTTCCATTTCATGGATTGCGCTGAGTGTGGGGAATCTGCATCGCTGGGCCCAAACATCATTAGAGATGGCCACCACCATCTGTTTAGGGCATCCTGAGCCATTTCTTTCTGAGCTTCACTTCCCTGACTAAGCGTCAGTAGAATCTGATAACCTTGTCTCTGGTGAAAAGATTCTTCCTTACAAACACGAACCATAGCTCTGGCATATGGGCCGTAGGAGCATCGGCAGAGTGGCACCTGGTTCATAATTGCAGCACCATCTACCAGCCAGCCGATTGCTCCTATGTCAGCCCAAGTTAGGGTTGGGTAATTAAATATGCTGGAATATTTTGCTTTTCCAGTATGTAATTGTTCAAGGGTTTCTTCCCGAGATATGCCTAAGGTTTCGCAAGCAGAATATAAATATAAGCCATGACCTGCTTCATCTTGTACTTTGGCTAGGAGCGCCAATTTTCTTTTTAGTGAAGGCGCTCTTGTTATCCAGTTACCTTCCGGCAGCATTCCAACTATCTCTGAATGAGCATGTTGTGAAATCTGCCTAATCAGGGTTTTTCTGTACTCTTCCGGCATCCAATCTTTTGGTTCAATTTTATCTTCAGCGTCTATACGCTGTTGAAATTTTTCCGTGAGGCTCATGATGTCTTCCATATTCTCCTTATTTAGGTATAAAAATACAAAATACGAACAAATGTTCGTATTTAATTTCTATTTTTTTAATCCATGCATTAGCATCTGAATGATAGTTTCTAATATTTTTTTCTTGTCATATTTTTTACCAGAAAAATAAGGCCATTTGACAGCATTAATAATGGTATTAAATACAACATTTGTATCCATCTCCCTTATCGAAGCTTCATCCATTCCTTGTTTGATAATTAGCCTGAAATTCTGCTCATATTGCTTTTTGGCATCTTTAAAAATTGTTAAGTAGGGTTCAGGAAGGTGTCTCCACTCCTCGCTAAACACGGCTACTGCAGCAGGGTCGTCAAACGCAGTTTCCACATGCAATCCAATGAGCATTTCAATTTTTTCCAGAGAAGATTTTGGGGTACTCATAATGACTTGCATTCCTTCTGTAAATCTTGAAGCACAGTTGGTGCAGATGGTAATTAAAAGTTCTTCTTTGGAATGAATGTGACTATAAATGCTTGACGGTTCAAGTCCCACGCGTTGGGCTAATTCACGAATTGAGGATGCTTTAAATCCTTTTTCCGTAAACAGTTCAGCAGCTGTTTCTATAATATAGTGTTTTTTTGATTTCTTTTGAAGGTCATTCATGGTACCCTATTTTTGATCAAAATCCACTACAACTTTTGGAGTACGGGGATGTGCCTGACATGTTAATACATAACCGGCTGCAAGCTCATCGGGTTCCAAGGCATAATTGATGTCCATATCAACTTCTCCTTCCAGTATCCTGGCTTTGCATGTACTACAAACGCCACCCTTACAGGCATATGGTAAATCCGCGCCATTTTTCAAAGCAGTATCCAGAATACTTTCCCCATTATATTGCAAAGGGAATTCAAAAAGATCTCCGTCCAGTTTTATCGTGATGGAAGATGACATCCCTTCTGTTTGTGCAATTGTTTCTTTATCAGATTTTTTGGGTATACCATCCGTACTGAAAAGCTCAAACCTGATACAATTTTCTGGTATGCCCATGCTGTTGAGTGTTTCTTTAACCTGAAAAATCATATCAGATGGACCACATATTAAAAATTGATCTGTTTGATCTGGCTGAAAAAAATATCTGGAAAATATTTGACATTTTTCGCTATTGATGCGCCCGAAAAATGCCGGACTCCCAAGCTTTTCTTTACTAAATACGTAGTATATGGCCAGTCTATCAATAAATTTATTTTTTAATCCCTCCAACTCTTCCCTGAAAATGATAGATTCAAAGTTTTTATTGCCATAAAATAAAACAGCTTTTGCTTCTGTGTCATGGTTAAGTATATATCTTATATGGCTAATAATGGGGGTGATACCACTACCAGCGGCAAAAAATACCAAGTAGGGCTTTATTCTTGGTTTGAGTAAAAATTGACCCATAGGAGGCATAACCTCCAATACATCTCCCGCCCGTAAATCCTGGTTGGCAAAGCTAGAAAATCTGCCATTTTCAACTTGCTTGACTGCAACTGAAAGTGGCAAGGTGTCAGGATCAGAACAAATAGAATAAGATCTTCTCAGTTCTTCATGATTATATTGGTGCCTGATTGTTATGTATTGTCCAGGGCTAAATTGAAATAAGGTTTTAAGTTGATCATCTACATCAAAACTTATTACAACACAGTCAGGAGTAATTTTTTCAACATTCCGTACCTTGAGCGGATAAAAAGCTGTACTTGACGTCATTATGTTACGTACGATTGTTCGTTTGCAAATATATGTTTTTTCTTTTCAAATTAGGGAAAATGAAATCGTTTTATGATAGGGTTTATCAATATCATTATGGCAATCATTTACTAACGTCGAATTCATTTTATTATTTTTACAAAAAATTAAATCCAATCATCAAGCACAGAAATATCACTTTCCTGATGAGCCTAATAGCCACGGTTAATTTTGGTCAACAAAACATGATCATTCCTGATTTGAAGAACGTTGAGCATAAAGTAAATATAGGTTCAACACTGCAGAAAACGCCTCTGGAAGGAGTTAGGACAGCATATGCAATTATTGAAGACTGGAATCCTCAGTTGCAGCATTTCGGAAGTCATCACCATACAACCATTGTTTCCAAAGAAATTTTTCTACATGAAAAGGAAAAAATGAATAACATTTTAAAACAGCATAAGCAAGCAACTGAAATTGATCAACGAAAATTGCAAGATACTATTCCGCCACCACATCAGGGCTATCATTTTAGGGGGAATCAAAGAGGTACCAGTGTGCCAATGGATAATACAATTGCGGTTTCTGAAAACGGTTTTATTGTATCAGCAATAAATTCCAATATTATATTTACCCAACCTAATGGTGTTATTACTTTTTCAAAAGGATTGTCTGATTTTTTTGCACTTCTTGGCCTGGGAAATAGAATGTATGACCCAAGAGCAATTTACGACACGGAAGAGAATAGGTTTATTGTAATGTGTCTAAACGGATCAGACCCTGCCTCAACCAATTTATGTGTAGCATTTTCTAAAACAGAAGATCCCCATGGAGATTGGTATTATTATAAAATCAAAGGTAACCCTTCAGGTGAACAAAACTGGTTTGATTATCCGAATATTGCTGTTTCTGATCATGATTTATATATTGCCGGACTGATGAGAAATACAGCAGGAGACTGGCAATACAGTGTTTTGTATCAGATTGATAAAAATGATGGTTATCAAGGAAAAGCACTAACATGGAAATATTACAATGAGCTTTTGGATGCAGATTCATCAGCTTCATTCAATCTTGTTCCAGCGCCAGCCGGCTGGAAAAGTCTGTTGAGTCCAGGCATGTATTTTGTAAGCAATAAACCACTCGGTGGGAATTTGTATAATTTGTATTACACTACAGCTGCAGTAAATGATAATCCTGTTTTTATATCACTTCAGGCAGAGGGTGCAAAAACCATTCTGGCCCCAGACGGTCGACAAAAAAGCAGTAACAACTTACTCAATACATTTGATAGTAGGATATGGTCAGCGATATATCTGGATAGCGTAATCCATATCGGAAGTCATGTGCAATCTCCTTTTGGCAATACGGGAATATTTTATGGAAGATTTGATATATCTGGTTTAAAAGTTACTGCAGATGTACTTGCCAGCGATACTGTTGATTATGCATTTCCGTCCTTTGCAGCTATAGGATCTACCGAAAATGATCCTCAAATACTCGTTAATTACCTTTTTTCAGGCCCCGGTATTTTTCCCGGGCAGCAACAGCGAATTTGTGTCGGACGACAAAATTCATTTTTATGGAGCCCATCAGTTACACTTAAAGAAGGCATTTCGGCAGTTGATGCGCTGAGTGAAAGCAGAGAAAGATGGGGGGATTATACTACTGCATCCAGAAGGTTTTTGGATCGTCGGGCAGAGGTGTGGGTGACAGGATGTTTTGGGGAAACAGGCAGTTATGGAACATGGCTTGGGCAATATTTTAAACCCGATGATTCGGATACGTTAAGTAAAATTGATTTTGTCGCCAGCCTAACTACGATGCCAAGGAATGTAAAAAGCACATTTACAAATATTACTCCTGGAAATTCTGAAGTATTGGAATGGAGATTTGAAGGTGGTAATCCTGAAGTGAGTACTATACCTTCTCCGGAAGTAAGCTGGTCCGAAAATGGTGCTTATCATGTCAGCATGATTGTCAAATCATCTGAGGGTATTGATACGTTGGTTAAAAAGCAATACATCCACATACAGGATCCAGAAGTAACACCCCTTGCAGATTTTATTTTTGATAAGGATACTATTTTCAGAGGCGATACGGTATTATTTACGAGTATGAGTTCACAAAACACAGTATTACTAAAATGGAATTTTACTCAAGGTATACCAGGCACGAGTAATGAACCTAGGCAGCTGGTCAGATACCCTTTGAAAGGTACGTTTCCTGTTTCACTTACAGTAGAGAATACTGCGGGCGCCAATACAAAGACAATTTCAAAAGCCATTACTGTACGGGATCGCTTTAAACCAACGGCTATATTCTCTGCGTCTTCCCGTCAGATTTCTTTAGGCTCGGAGGTGATATTTACAGATTTGTCGACTGGAGGTCCAACTTCTTGGTTGTGGTATTTTGAAGGCGGAACTCCAGAATATTCTGAGCAGAAACAGCCGGTTGTAGCTTATAATTTAGATGGTACATATGACGTTAAATTAATTGTAAAAAACAATGCAGGCATAGACTCCATTGCAAAAGAAGGTTTTATACAAGTGGGAAATTCAGCTGTCAATGATGCTGATATGAAATTTACAAACTTAAAACTTTATCCAAATCCTGTCAATCAGGGAAATCAAATTATTACCGATTTCAACCTGAAAGAAAATGAGTTTATCAAATTTGACATTATAGATCAGGAAGGAAGATTGATAAAAGAACTTTGGCATGATCAAGTCAAAGAAGGCCCGAACCGATTTTCATTCTCCACAGCACATCTTTCTCCAGGACTTTATTATCTACGCATAAGTAACTTTAAATCTGGGATTTTGCAGATGTTAACTTTTATGGTTTATTGATAAGTTTTTTCCCGACAACTTTGATCAGGAATGGTAGCATAGGCATTTCAGCTAAATTAAATACTTCACCAGTTCCCTCTTGGAATCTGGATTTGAAAACATTACACTTGCTTTGCAGGACAATCTGAGCGAATTTATTATGCCACTAAAAAATAAATGTTGGCAGTTATTTATGCATTAGAACAATTTTTTCACTTTGTCTGGGGGCTAA
>JAUMBJ010000051.1:0-12625 GCA_032115755.1 Saprospiraceae bacterium | reverse complement strand
ATTGGAGAAGGTGATATTATAGCGGTTAGAACTGGTATTGTTACGCTGAGTGATTTTAGGCAAAAACACATTGCAGGAGGTGGTGAAGGGGCTCCATTGGCAGCATATGGCGAGGTGTTGTTTTTCAGAGACGACGAAAAACCGCGTTTTTTACTTAATATCGGAGGCATAGCTAATTTTACATACTTACCCCCCAAATCTTCTGATCGAAAATTGATGGTAACAGATACTGGCCCGGGAAATACATTACTGGATCAATATTGCCAGAAGTATTTTGACATACCATATGATAAGGATGGAAGCATTGCCTCCAAGGGGAATACCATTCCATCCTTATTACATCAGTGGAATTCACATCCTTTTTTTAGTCAGCGATATCCTGTATCTACAGGACCTGAAACTTTTAATCTTTCATATATTGAAAGTACAATAACAACAGGTTCTGAAATAGTATTTGCTCATGAAGATGTCATATCAACATTAGTGCAATTGACAGTTGAATCTATTAGGAAGGGGATACAATCCATGGAGTCTCCGGGGGCAGAAGTATATGTAAGCGGGGGTGGCTTTCACAATAAGTTTCTGATGGATGAATTGAAAAAATCTATGTTTGAATATAGTTTTCATCCCATCGAAAGGTTGGGAATTACAGCTGACAGTAAGGAAGCTTTTTTATTTGCCGCCATTGCCAACCACACCATATCAGGGAAAAATTTTGAAAACAATCCGTTGTTTACTGATTTTCCATTATTGAGTTTTGGCAAGATATCGTTGCCTTTGTAAATTAACGTTTTGCTATATTTAAGTAACCAAGAAATTCGTTGCGTACAGCTTCTTCTTCGAAAGCACCACTAAAAGCAGAAGTAATTGTACTGCTGGTGATATCCTGAATTCCTCTGGAGCAAACACAAAAGTGTTTGGCATCAATCACTACAGCTACATCTTTAGATCCAACAGCTTTTTTTATTTCTTCGGAAATTTGCTTGGTGAGTCTTTCCTGTACCTGAGGTCTTTTTGCATAATATTGGACAATTCTGTTGAGCTTTGATAATCCAATGACTTTACCACTAGAGATATAAGCTACGTGTGCGAGTCCCTGGATAGGTACAAAGTGGTGTTCACAATTTGAGAAGAATGTAATATCCTTCTCTACCAGCATTTCTTTGTACTGAAATTTGTTTTCAAACAATTTAGTCTTAGGCTTATTTTCTGGATTTAATCCGCTAAAGATTTCCTTGACATACATTTTAGCTACTCTGTGAGGGGTTCCCTTAAGACTATCATCGTGCAGGTCAAGACCAAGCGTTAGCATTATTTCTCTGAAATGTTTTTCAATAATTCTGATCTTTTCATCATCAGACAGCAGGAATGCATCAGGTCTTAATGGCGTATCTAAAGATGACATGAGGTGACTGTCTCCTAGATCCTCGAATAATTGCCAATCGTGATTTTTTAATGAAACTTCTGCGCTTCTTGAAGAAAACTCTGTAGTTGACGTCTTCTGGTCAAATGTAAATTCCTGCATACATGATTTATTTGCTATATAACCACAAAAATGAAATTTTGTTTAATTATTTAGCGAATAATATTAAACAAAATCAGAAATTTGAAGTACAGGATTACAAAATGATAGATCAAAAGCATCATTGGATGCCACGATAACAATTCGTTCGCTTGAATTTTCTTCCATCATTTGACCAAACCATTTTTTTCCGTGGCTGTCTAAATATGACGTAGGTTCGTCAAGTAGTAAGAATGTTGTGTTGGATAGCATGGCCAACCCAAGTTGTAGTTTTTGCTTCATACCTGAAGAAAAAAATCTTATGGGTTTATCTTTCTGATCGGCTAAATGAATAATATCGATAAATTCTTCAAAGTTAAGGTGTGGTTTCCGAAATGATTTAAATTTTTTATGGAACAAAAACATCTCTTTCATAGTGTATTCCTGTATAAGATCAGTATAAGGGGCAACGATGCTTAACTCGGAATACCACAATGAAGGAGGTAGATGGATACCATGTTTGTTGTATTGAATTTTACCTGCGGAAGCGGGAAGATGGCCTGAAATCAATTTAATGAAAGTAGACTTTCCACTTCCGTTAATACCTGATATGCCGTATACGTGATTCTTTATAAAAGTGAAATGGATATCTTTTAGCACCCAGTGATAACCATACCTTTTTGATAAATTATCTAAAATAATTTCCATGATTAATTGCGATAGCCTTTCATTAGGCCTCTTTCAGCATTCCTTACAAAGTCAAGTATGGTTTCTTTATATGGTGAGTAAGGCATGGATGTCTCAATTTCGTCCGTTGCTTTCCTGACATTGTCATGCTTAACAAACAGCAACCTGTATATTTCATGGATATGGTCAATATCTTCTTTTGTAAATCCTCGTCGGGTCAATCCTACGGTATTCACACCTGCGTAAGAAAGAGGATCTCTGGCAGCTTTAATATAAGGCGGGACATCTTTTCGTACCAGGGAGCCTCCCCCAATAATGGTATGATCCCCGATTTTGACAAATTGATGCACCGCAGAAACGCCGCCAAGGATGACATAGTCTCCAATTTCGATATGGCCTGCAAGATTTACGCTATTGGCAAGAATACAATTTTTTCCAATAATACAATCGTGGGCTACATGCACATATGCCATGAGCAATGTACCTTCGCCAACCTTGGTCAACATACTGGCCTTGGTGCCTCGATTGAGTGTGCAGCATTCCCTAACGGTTACATTGTCTTCTATAACCAATATGGATTCTTCCCCGGCATATTTCAAATCTTGTGGAACGGCGCCCACTACGGCACCGGGAAATATTTTACAGCCATTGCCAATTTTTGTGCCTCTTAATATAGTGGCATGTGGTCCGATCCAGCAATCGTCGCCTATTTCTACCTGAGCATCTATATATGCAAAGGGTTCAACTTTGACATTTCTTCCAATCTTCGCTTCCGGGTGGATAAAGCTTTGCATATGTTAAGATTGACGTTTTACAATTTGAGCGGTTAACTCGCCTTCTGAAACTAATTTATTACCCACATATATCGTACCCATCATGCGCACAATTCCTCTTCGTATAGGTTCCAGCAATTCCATTTTCAGGAGCATGGTATCTCCAGGTACAACTTTAGCTTTAAATTTTACCTGGTCCATTTTCAGAAAATAAGTGTCCCATTGTGCGCCATCTCCAGTATCAGAAAGACTTAATGCCAAAATTCCTCCAGTTTGTGCCAAAGCTTCCATTTGTAAAACACCTGGAAATACCGGATTGCCTGGAAAGTGACCTAAAAAGAAAGATTCATTGAATGTTACATTCTTTACCCCGACGATGTATTTGTCATTTAACTCAACCACTTTATCAACAAGTAAAAATGGATACCTGTGTGGGAGTAAATTTTTAATATCCTCAACATTCATCACAGGTTCCTGATCAGGATTGTATAAA
Source organism: Saprospiraceae bacterium (assembly GCA_032115755.1). Classification (GTDB taxonomy): domain Bacteria; phylum Bacteroidota; class Bacteroidia; order Chitinophagales; family Saprospiraceae; genus OLB9. The sequence continues at coordinate 9,171 of JAUMBJ010000051.1, read as the reverse complement.
GGTTTGCCTTTGGTTTTTTTCTGCTCAAGATACTTGGACTTCAATACTGCAGCCAATTTTACATTAGAGGTGTGTCCTGGCTTTATAGCGACAATTTTGCCTTTGATTCTCCTGCCGCACAAGGATATATCTCCGATAATATCCAGGATTTTATGTCTCGCAGGCTCATTCGGAAAATGTAGGTCTTCTGCATTGAGTACTCCCTGATGACTTGAGCTTATGGAAGGTTTTTTTAATTTCGAAGCAAGCATATCAATTTCATCCTGACTCATGACTTTATCCTGGATGACAATAGCGTTAGTGATATCTCCACCACGTATGAGTCCTGCCTCGAATAGTTTTTCCAGTTCACTGACAAAAACAAATGTCTTACATCCTGCAATTTCCACTTCGTAATCCATGTTTTCGTGATATGTAGCATACTGGGGTACAAAAAATGGATTTTCAAAATCAACCATTACAGAAACTTCAAAAGTTTCTGAAGGCATTACATAATACATGCTGCCGGTTTCTTCATCCTTATATTCAAATCCTTCATGAATAATTAACGGGTCTTTGGAAGTTGAAAAAGAATCCAACCCTGCTTTTATAAAACCTTCAACAAATGGCTTTGCACTTCCATCAAGTATAGGTATTTCAGGGCCATTAACTTCGATCAAGACATCCTGAATCTTCAACGCATAAAGTGCAGATAAAATATGCTCTACCGTAGTCACAGAGGCATTGCCGGAAGCTAGGGTAGTGCTTCTGTTTGTCATTGAAACGACAGATGAGTCTGCCGGAATGATGGGCTGATCAGCAAGGTCTGTTCTTTTGAATCGAATGCCACTGTCCGGTTCGCCAGGTAGTATGTTGATTTCGACTTCTTTTCCTGTATGCAGGCCAACCCCTTTCCATGTCCATTGATTAGTAAGTCTTTTAGCATTCATAATGTAGATTTTAATGATTAAAACATGGATGTTGAGGGGCTACTGTAGTATTTATATATTTAATTTTTCTTTGATCACTCTTAGCTGATTTGCCATATCAGGTAATTTCTTAAAAATGGCATAGGCGCGAAGATACTGGGTGTAATCCAGCGCAGGATATCCATATAATTTACTGTTTTTTTCCTTTACAGAAGAGGCAACACCGGATTGTGCCTGTATCTGGGTGCCTTCGGCAATATCAATATGACCTACTATCCCGACCTGTCCGCCTATCATACATTTGCTGCCAATTTTGGTGCTTCCTGAAATTCCTGACTGTGCGGCAATAACGCTATGTGCACCAATGGTGACATTATGTGCAATTTGTATGAGGTTGTCTAGTTTTACACCTTTTTCAATAATGGTAGAACCCATCGATGCTCTGTCTATGACTGTATTTGCTCCAATTTCTACGTAATCGTGAATTTTTACATTTCCAGTCTGGGGTATTTTACTAAACTTGCCTTGTTCATCTACGGCAAATCCAAATCCATCACTACCAATTACGGTGTTGGCGTGAATTATGCAGTTGGAGCCAATTTCGCAATTGTGATAGATCTTTACACCTGGGTAAATAATCGTATTGTCTCCAATAGTCACATGATCGCCTATGAAATTTTGACCGTATAGAATACAGTTTTTTCCAATATTTACGCCTTTTTTAATGATGCAAAAATCTCCAATGGATGTTTCCGAACCAATAAAAGTGTTTTCACCTACTGAGGATAAACGGGAAACAACAGGTTCAGTGCTAATAGAACTTTGGAAATGGTTCATCAAAACAGCCAGTGCTTGATAAACATTGGGAACTCTAATTAAAGCTGCTGCTATTTTGCTTTTTGGTTGAAATGATTCATCAACTATTATAGCTGTTGCCTTGGACTCATATATATAATGCTCATATTTTTCATTTCCCAAAAAGGTAATCTGGCCTTGACCTGCCTCTTCAATTTTACCAGGACCATTAATGATCAATTCCGGATCGCCATCAATTTGTCCCTGAATTAAAGAAGCTATTTGTTGTAATGTAAACCGCATTCTGCAAAGTTAAGATAAATTATGGCGATAATTGCTTTCATAGGGTCCTCTAATTCGGCGGTTTTATGTTAATAAAGTCTTAATCTATGCCGTATTTTAAACGTTAATAGCATGGCTTGCCGATATGTTCCTGAAAAATATTTATATCTGTATCTTTGTACGTATTTCATTAATATGAACATAGGAGTCAATGCGAGGCTATTGCTTTCTGAGAAAATGGAGGGTATAGCAAGATATATTTATGAGACAACGTTTAGGATGGCCAAGGCACATCCTGAGGATCATTTTTATCTTTTTTTTGACAGAAAGGTTAACCTCCATATTCCATTTCCCGATAATGTATATCGTGTAGTAGTGCCATTGCAGGCAAGACATCCGGTCCTTTGGCATATATGGTTTGAATTACTCTTGCCAAATTTTTTTAAAAAATACCGGATTGATGTTTTTTATGCTGGGGATACTTATTTGAGCCTGAAGTCAAATATACCTACATTACTTGTTTGCCATGATTTGGCTTACCTACATTATCCCCAACATATAAAGTCCTCTGCCCTGTGGCATTACAGACGATATTTTCCTTTATATCACCATCATGCACGCCATATCGTTGCAGTATCTGAGGCTACCCGGCAAGATGTTATTCAACAATATCAAATAGCTGAAGACAAAATTTCAGTAGCTGGTAATGGAGTGACACTGGTCGCATCAGATGCCTTGATGACCAGGGAGGCTGTGCAGTCCAGGTTTGCTGGGGGGAGTCCATTTTTTTGCTATTTGGGAGCTATACACCCCAGGAAAAATGTTAAAAATCTTATTGAGGCTTTTGAGATTTTCAAAAAAAATGACAAGAAGAATACCAAATTGCTTCTGGTGGGAAGATTTGCCTGGAAATCAAAGGAGATAAAGCATTTGGTGACTTCAAATCCGAATATTATTCACCTTGGCATGCTTGGAGACAAGGATAAAACAGAAATTTTGAAGGCATCTGAGGGACTAATTTATGTATCCCTGTTTGAAGGATTTGGCCTACCCATCATTGAGGCCATGTCTGAAAATGTTCCCGTAATTACTTCCAATGTTTCATCGATGGCTGAAGTAGCAGGTAATGCTGCCGTAACGGTGTCGCCAGATAATGTAGATGAGATAGCGGAAGCAATTAAGCTACTTGCTGAAGGCGGAGATTTTGTGGAACAGCTTAAAAAAGCTGGCAAAGAGCGAATAAAGAAATATTGTTGGGATTATACTGCACAACACATTTACAGCTGCTTGCAAAAAATTTCCTAAAATTCGTCAATCCTTATTTCTTTTACGCTGGAAGTGGTGAGTGGACCGTTGGTATATACAAAAACACGGAATGTGCCTTGTATAGTGAATAGTTTTACCACTTTGTATTGTGAAGTTTTATCCTTTGAATTTCCTGTATGCATCAATTCCCATGATTGAGGCTTATGTAGTTCTAGAAAGTTCTTGAGCTTGCTGGAAGCTGATTTTCGGGATAAGATTTGCTGATCATCGATTACGGTGATATCTGTTTTTTCACTTAAATATGATTCTACTACCGGCATATCCATTGTTTTCAAGGCGTTGAAAAACTTTTGTTCATGCTGTGCAGACAGTGTAAGCACGCCTAAGCCCCAAAAACAAAAAGCTGTAAGCCACCAGGCTTTTAAATCAATGAATCTGACCAACATCACTATTAAATAATTTTATAAGTTTGCACCATGATATTCTTAACGAAGTAAATCGAATTAAATTTTTTTGGGAACTCGAAAAATAATAAATAAGTTTTGATTGTTGTAGTATTAAGTTTGAATACTTTTTGAATATCGAAAATTGAATAGTAAAAAATACGTCATGGGGAATTTTCAAAAAACAGCATTGATAATATTGGATGGATGGGGAATTTCCCGGGATCCTCAGGTTAGCGCCATCGATCAGGCGAAAACTCCGGTCTATGATCATCTTATGGCAACGTGTCCTCATAATGTTTTGGTTACTTATGGTGAAGATGTAGGACTCCCTGAGGGGCAAATGGGTAATTCTGAAGTAGGACACATGAATATCGGTGCAGGCAGAGTGGTTTATCAAGAGCTTGCCAGGATAAATAAGGCCATGCGGGAGAAGGAGCTACTTCAAAATCAGGTTTTTCTCGATGCTGTAACGCATGCACAAAAGCACAATCGCAAAATACATTTGCTGGGGTTGGTGTCTGACGGCGGTGTACATGCGCATATTAGTCATTTGATTGATTTGTGTTCCCTGCTTACTGCCTATCCTGAGATACAGGTAAATATTCATGCTTTCTTAGATGGTCGGGACACTGATCCCAGATCTGGAAAGGGCCATCTACAACATGTATTAAGCCATATAGCCGATACAAATGCTCAACTGGCCTCTGTTATCGGCAGATACTACGCCATGGACAGAGATAAGCGATGGGAGCGCGTCAAGTTAGCATACGATATGCTGGTGAAAGGCAAGGGTGAATTGACAAATGACTTTTTAGAAAGCGTTCAACATAGTTACGACGCAGGTATCACGGATGAATTCATCAAGCCTTTGATTTCGAGGGATTTTACAGAAAAGCACATGCAAATTGAAGAAGGCGATACGGTATTGTTTTTCAACTTTCGTACAGACCGGCCACGTCAACTTACTGAAGTGCTGACCCAATCGGATATGCATGAGTTTGACATGCATAAGCTTTCATTGAATTATGTGACATTCACCAATTATGACCAGACATATGAAGGTGTCCATGTGATTTTTGAAAAGGATAATGTTACCAGGACATTGGGTCAGGTCATTAGTGAATCAGGAGGTACACAGGTTAGAATTGCTGAAACTGAAAAATATCCGCATGTTACCTTTTTTTTTAATGGTGGAAAGGAAGAACCATTTTCTGGTGAAGAACGGATTTTAGTGCCTTCACCTAAGGTGGCTACTTATGATATGAAGCCTGAAATGAGTGCCGAAGAAGTTACGGACAAACTCATATCCCACATCGAGAAAAAGCAGCCCGATTTTATTTGTTTGAATTATGCCAACGCCGATATGGTGGGGCATACAGGTGATTTTGAGGCGGCAATGAAAGCCGCAGAAACCGTTGATCATTGTCTGGGCAAATTGTTAAAAGTACTTGAGGAGCATGACTATACCTCATTAGTCATTGCAGATCACGGCAATTCTGATTTGATGATCAACGCGGATGGTAGTCCGAACACAGCACATACCACAAATTTAGTTCCTGTTATTATGGTGGGTAAAGACAATAACTCCGTCACGGAGATTAAAGGGGGGAAACTAGGCGATGTGGCACCTACCATTCTCAAGATTATGGGCATACCTCAACCTGTAGAAATGACGGGTGTTTCATTGGTATGACTTTAATCTAGGGTTGTTCAGAGTTTTTATTTTTCCTGAAAGATTAAATATGGATGTAGAAAAGAGAATTACTCAATAGAAGTAACGTCTCCGTAAACCACCCTTGTACTTTTATCTTTATACCTCACTTTTGAGATAAATACATAAACTCCGGGCACTATTTCTTTGTCGTTAAAAGTGCCGTCCCATCCAAACGACGGGTCATTGGGGGGAAGATCTTCCAACATAGCAATTAAATTTCCCCATCGATCATAAACTTTTAATTCTTCTATTCTCTCCAGAAATTTTCCTCCGTAAAGCGTAAATCTGTCATTATTTCCAATGCTTTTTCGGGAGATAATATTGGGGAAATGTATGTCTTTAATCAAATTGACATTAATCCTAATTTTTTCCCTATAGGTGCAATCATATTCATCTTGTGCAGTCAGCCAATATGTCTTTGAATCCAAGGTATATGAAAATGTTTCAGGACAATCCGCACAGCTTAAATCTCTGGCAGGACTCCAAATAAAATTATTAAAAGAGGCAGGATACTTCGGGTCTAACAAAACAGTATCACCATAGCAGATGTTTAAACCGGTATCCAGCTCAATGCGATAGTCAGGATATCTGATATTGACACTAACGATAGAATCACAACCATTTTTGTTTTGGTTATGAAGGACAGATATTCCATTTAACGCCGAAGCATTGAAGATTTTATCACCTATCTTAAGTTGCTCGCCGATGCATAATATGGTATCTATGAAACTGGCTGAAGTCTGCAATATTACTGCTTCCACGATGACTGTAGAATCACACCCAAATTTTGAAGCGTTTTCTAAGACAATGGTTTGGTTGGGATTTTTAGCATTTACCCATGTAATACCAATTTTTAGTGAATCATTAATGCAAATTTTTGGAGATATGTTGGTTGTAGCAAGTGTTGTACAATCAATAAGTCCAAAATCTAAAGAAAAGTCGTTTTCTCCATTTTTACCAGTTTTATAATTGAATACTATCTTTTTATTAAAAATGACAGGAGTAATAATATTTTGATTGGCATCTGAGTCATTTTCTTTGTTACCAGTACCTTTTCTCGATTGGAAAGCCGTTATTCGATATTGAGTGCCATTTATTTCCATCAAATTATTATTGTTGTAGGAACTTGCTTCTCCAAGTTGTATGTAGAAAATTTTATTTTCATCGAGATTCTCAAAATTATAAATACCCTCACTATTGGTTTTTGTCATTTGTAATTTATTGCCTGCATCATCGTAGAGTTGAACGGGAATATCTTTTAAAGGAATTTCGCCTGGATCCTGAATTCCGTCTTTGTCAGCGTCCATCCAAACCAGATTTCCAATACTTATACCCAGCCCATTTTCAAAAGAACTTCCTATCAAAAGTTCGATATCACCTAATCCTGCAGCTTTTCCAAAGGTGCCATTTTCTCCACTATATACATTGTAATTTACTTTTTTACTTCCATTTGAATTGTCAAGTTGAGACCAACCATTAGACCAGATATTGTCGGGATCCATGAGTGTTGCATGAACGGTATTATAGCTTGGGTGGACAGCTACACTACCTAATGTACTCTCCTGATGGCCAAAAAAGGCATCTTGATAATAAAATTCACCACCACAAATTCCTTGATTATTGTTTTTACCTGGCGTAGTAAAAAAACCAGATGTGGCATTTTTCTCTATCAGAAATTCACCTTTCAGATTAAATAGTTTAATTAAATCGCCACCTCCAAAGGCAATATAAGCCATTTTGTCTGATGGATTGGTACCAAAATCTTTTCCACCAGACTGGTGACCAAATCTATCTCCATAAGATAATATCATATTATTTTCTGAATCAAACTCTATATCAGATAAAATAGTAACTGGACCACATGTAACCTCAAAGTTGACTTTGTAATAATAAAAGTCTTTATTCCAGGGCTTGAATGTTCCGCAATAATCTCCATTGAGAAAGCCTTTAATATAATTGAGATCCATACTTACTATCTTAGAAAATCCATTTTTATTGAAGGTATATACTACACCCTTCATATCATTGATATTTTTAGTCGACTCTCCTGAGCATACACCTCCTACATATAGTTTTCCATTGTGAAATTTAAGACCCCAGGGTCTCCAGTCTGATTTTACAGGGCATCCTGGATCCGGTATCGGTATTTCCTTTACTTGTTCAGGCAAAATGTTTCCTAAAGGATTTCCAATGTTGATGGTAATTAGTGATTGATTAAAAAGATTTACAGTAAATAAAGTGTCTCCTGTATCATTAATTTCCAGGTCTCCAAGGCCATTTTTTCCAACCATATCAAATGCTATTGCATCGTGAGACCCATCAAATGGGCTAATAGGAATATCTCTTACAAGCAGTGATTCATCTCCGGTATTAATACCAAAATTGTCCAGGTTTATTAAAACGTTAGTCTTTCCATAATATTTGAAACCTGCATTTGGTGCCGGGTTTGGTAGGAATGATGTTAAATCTGTGACGTATATTGCTCCAAGTCCACCAGGTCCTAGCGCACATTGTCTTTTCAGAAATGCACTGGAAAATAATTGTTTGGTTTCTTTTTGAAAAGCAATACCCCATACAGATCCGGTTTCTCCAGAACTTGCAATATAATAATTTCCATTTGGGCCGGATCTGGGACCACCGCTCGTGGTACTATATTTGTTGGCTACAAGTGTGGGTTCATTGTAGGCGGGAAAATTTGTTTGGTCTATTCTTCCTTTGGAAAAACAGGAGGTAACCATCCAGGGATCAGGATCTATAATTTTTTGAATTTGAACTATACCCAGATTAACATCACATTTTCCGGTCTGTGTAAACTGAGTTCTGGTTTTATTGGTAGATCCCTGGTTGGAATCAAATAGTCCCTCAGGTATCTTATATTCAGCCCTTAATTTTAGTCCTGGAGGGAGACCGGCTACTGCCCATATCCCATTGGTCTTCGATATCGTATTTCCCCTAAGGACTTCATTGTCATCAAATAACCTGACTTCAATACCTTCAAAACCTGTTTCAGAAGCATCCTGTATTCCGTCACCATTAAAGTCTCTATAAACTTTTCCACCAACAGTATTGGGTCCATTGCAGACGGGTGGATCGCATGGATTAGGTGAATTAATAGTTTTTGAGGCCATTGGGCATGCTCCTGATGTAAATTTTGCTTGAACAGTGTAATTACTGCCATCGGGTGTAACAATAAATTGTACATATGGTGGGCAACCTTTTTCGAAGGGGTCAATTATTTCCTTTTCATTTTTTAAAGTAACTTCAATTTTAGACCCGGGAGGGGCATCTTTCCATTCCAGAAACACTGCTACGATCACTTTTGAGACATTTCCGGTGCGTGGTCCATACTCACAATCCCCAACAATCATTTTGGTAATGCTTAACTCGCATGCGTTTGATGGATGATTAATTAGTATATGCGAATTTGGAAAACAAAATATTGGGAGTAGAAAAAAATGAATTATTAAAATGAGTTTTTTCATAAATTATAACATTTATTTTGCATAAATATAATATAAATGAATTATTAAGTTTTTTTTATAGAGTAATTTTTTATGTTTTGGAATAAACCCTGTCTATACTCAAAGTTGTATTGTACCCTAAAGAATAGTTATCCGGTTATAACTAGCGATATACCAGGAAAAGATCTGTAAGATTTGTGATCCGGTTTTATGGAAAAGAACCGATAAAAACCAGTTTTACGGATAAGACTGACATCATCTTACATGGTGAAATTAAAAATTGACTTATGTAAAAGTAT